>CALRYR010000001.1:0-33898 GCA_943372425.1 Variovorax sp. YR752
CCAGATGATTCCGTACGAGACCAGTTCGGTGAACCTGCGACGTCTGAAGACCAACGCGAAGATCGACCTGACCGACAAGGGCTACGAAGGCATCGGCGCCATCAACTGGCTGGCCTTCAACCTCGAACGCAAGCCGCTGTCCGACGTCAGGGTGCGCAAGGCCATCGCCACGGCCATCGACAAGAACTTCGTCACCAAGGCGCTCATGGGCGGCTTCGCCACGCCGGCCGACGGCCCCATCGTCCCGAGCAGCCCGTTCGCGGTGACTGACCTGGTGAAGTACCCGGTCGACCTGAAGAAGGCAGCCGCGATGCTCGACGACGCCGGCTACAAGGCCGCTGACGGCGGTGAGCGTTTCAAGCTCACCATCGACTACATCCCCGGGGGCGACGAGCAGCAGAAGAACGTGGCCGAGTACCTGCGCTCGCAGCTCAAGAAGGTGGGCATCACGCTCGACGTGCGCGCCTCGGCGGACTTCCCGACCTGGGCCAAGCGCATCGCCGCGCACGACTTCGACATGACCATGGACACGGTCTTCAACTGGGGCGACCCGGTGATCGGCGTGCACCGCACCTACCTGTCGACCAACATCAAGCCGGTGGTGTGGACCAACACGCAGTCGTACAACAACCCGAAGGTCGACGAGCTGCTGAACCAGGCAGGCTCGCTGCTGGACCCGGTCAAGCGCAAGGCCTACTACGCGACCTTCGAGAAGATCGTGACGGACGACGTGCCGATCGTCTTCATGAACCTGGTGCCGTACCACACGGCCACCGTCAAGCGCGTGGCCAACGTGCCCGTGTCGATCTGGGGCGCGGCGTCGCCGCTCGACGAGGTCTACCTCAAGTAAGCGCCGCATTGCAACGGCACACACCATGAACATCCTGCGCTTCATCGCCCAGCGCCTGCTGCAGGCTTTCCTGCTGATCGCGGCGGTGGTCGTCCTCAACTTTGCATTGGTGCATGCCGCCCCGGGCGACCCGGTGGAGACCATCGCGGGCGCCAGCGGCGGCATGTCCGAAGAGCTCAAGGCCGAACTGCGCACCAGCTACGGGCTCGACAAGCCGCTGCCAGTGCAACTGGGCGTGTATCTGGCGCGAGTGGTGCAGCTCGACCTCGGCTATTCGTACTTCTTCAACCTGCCGGTGTCGGGGCTGATCGCCGAGCGCATTCCAGCCACGCTGCTGCTGGTGGTGTGCTCGGTGCTCTGGGCCTTCCTGGCCGGCACGGCGCTCGGCGTGCTGGCTGCCCGCAAGCCCAACGGCTGGCTGTCGCAGGCCATCACGGTGCTGTCGATGGTGGGCTTCGCGGCGCCGGTGTTCTGGAGCGGAATGATGCTGGTGATCCTGTTCGCGGCGGTCATCCCGATCTTCCCCATCTCCGACATGCGCTCGGTCGATGCGTCGGGCGGTGGCTGGCGCGACGTGCTCGACGTGGCGCACCACCTGGTGCTGCCCTCGGTCACGCTGGGCCTGGTGTACCTCGCGCAGTACAGCCGGCTCGCACGGGCCAGCATGCTCGAGGTGCTGGGTGCCGACTTCATCCGCACGGCGCGCGCCAAGGGCCTGGCCGAACGCTTCGTGCTCTACAAGCACGCGCTGCGCAACGCGGTGCTGCCGGTGATCACCGTGTTGGGCCTGCAGTTCGGCAACGTGATGGCCGGTGCCATCCTGGTCGAGACGGTGTTCAACTGGCCCGGCCTCGGCCGCCTCGCCTTCGAGGCGGTGCTGCGCCGCGACTACCCGACCGTGCTGGGCGTGCTGCTGTTCTCGTCGGTCGTGGTGCTGGTGATGAACCAGCTCACCGACCTCGCCTACCGCCTGGTCGACCCCCGCATCAAGGCCCGCTGAACATGTCCGCCATTCTTTCTGTGGGCGCTGCGGTGCCCGTCAAGGCGCCCTCGCCCTTCGTCGAAGCGCTGCGCATGTTCGCGCGCAACCCGTCGGCCGTGGCCGGGCTCGTGATGCTCACGGCCATCGTGCTGCTGTCGGTGTTCGGGCCGATGCTCTACGTGGCCGATCCGTTCGAGATCCGCGCCGCGCCGCTCACGCCGCCCTTCGACGCCGAGTCCTGGTTTGGCACGGACTACCTGGGCCGCGACGTGATGACCGCACTGCTCTACGGCGGCCGCGCCACGCTGCTGGTGGGCGCCACGGCCGCCCTGCTGTCGGTGCTCATCGGCGTCACGGTCGGTGCCTTCGCGGGCTACTACGGCGGCAAGGTCGACGGCACGCTGATGCGCGTCACCGAGTTCTTCCAGGTGCTGCCGGCGCTGCTGTTCGCGATGGTGGTGGTGACGTTGTTCGCGCCATCGCTCGTCACCGTCACGCTGTCGATCGGGCTGGTGAGCTGGCCGGGCACGGCCCGGCTCGCGCGCGGCGAGTTCATGCGCTACCGCGACATGGAATTCGTGCGGGCCGAGCGCTCCATCGGCGCGGGCCACGCCCGCATCATCTGGAAGGTGATCCTGCCGAACGCGTTTGCACCGCTGATCGTGTCGGCCACGCTGGCGGTCGGCGCGGCCATCCTGTTCGAGGCGGGGCTGTCGTTTCTCGGCCTGGGCGACCCGAACCAGATGAGCTGGGGAATGATGATCGGATCGAGCCGGCAGTACGTGCTGTCGTGCTGGTGGGCTGTGGCCTTCCCCGGTGCGGCGATCTTCCTCACGGTGCTCGCCGTCAGCCTGATCGGCGACGGCCTGAACGATGCCCTCAACCCCAAGCTGAGGGAGCGCTGACATGAGCACGCTGCTGAAAGTCGAGAACCTGCAGGTCGAGTTCAAGACCCGGCGCGGCCAGGCGCTGGTGCTCAACGGCGTCGACTTCGAACTGAACGCCGGCGAGACGCTCTGCGTGGTCGGCGAGTCGGGCTGCGGCAAGAGCATGACGGCGCTGGCGCTGCTCGGGCTCGTCCCGATGCCGCCAGGCCGCGTGAAGGACGGCCGCATCCTGTTCCAGGGCGAAGACCTGCTCAAGGCCGCGCCCGAACGCATGCGTGCCGTGCGGGGCAACCGCATCTCGATGATCTTCCAGGAGCCGATGACGTCGCTGAACCCGGTGTTCACCGTGGGCGATCAGATCGCCGAGTCGCTGCGGCTGCACCGCGGGCTCGACAAGCAGGCGGCGCGCCTCAGCGCGATCGAGATGCTCAAGCAGGTTGGCATCCCGGCGCCAGAGCGCCGCATCGACGAGTACCCGCACCAGCTCTCGGGTGGCATGCGACAGCGCGTGATGATCGCGATCGCCCTGGCCTGCGAGCCCGACATCCTGATCGCCGACGAACCGACCACCGCGCTCGACGTGACGGTGCAGGCGCAGATCTTCGACCTGCTGCGCGCGCTGCAGCGCGACAAGGGCACGGCCATCGTGCTCATCACCCACGACATGGGCGCGGTCGCCGAGATGGCCGACCGCGTGATCGTGATGTACGCCGGCCGCGTGATCGAGCAGGGCACCACCGACGAGGTGATCGCCGACCCGCAGCACCCCTACACCCGCGGGCTGATCGCCTGTCTGCCCGAACTCGGCAGCAGCCAGCGCGGCGAGCGGGTCGAGCTGCAGGAGATCGCGGGCGTGGTGCCGTCGATCTGGGAGCTGGGCAGTGGCTGCGCTTTCCGCGAGCGCTGCCCCCATGCGCACGCACGCTGCGCCGAGGTGCCGCCGCTGGTCAGCGCGCACGGCGGGCGTCACGCCGCCGCGTGCTGGTTGCTCGAAGAATCCGAAGCCCCACGCGAGGTACTTGTCGCATGAGCCCGACGCTTGTTCCAACGCCGGCCGAGTCGCCGACACCTCAGTCGCCACCCCCCGTGCTGCTCACCGTCACCGACCTGAAGGTGCACTTCCCGCGGCCCGGTGCGGGGCTGTTCAAGGCACCCGAGGTGGTGAAGGCCGTCGATGGCGTGTCCTTCGAGGTGCGCCGCGGCACCACGCTGGCGGTGGTCGGCGAGTCGGGTTCCGGCAAGACGACGACCGCGCTCGCCGTGATGCGGCTCGCGCCCATCACCGAAGGCAGCGTGCGCCTGGGCACCACCGACCTGAGCCTGCTGGGCGACGACGCGATGCGTGAAGCGCGGCGCCGTTTGCAGATCATCTTCCAGGACCCGTACTCGTCGCTCAACCCGCGTCAGCGCGTGGGCGATGCGGTGCGCGCGCCGCTCGACCTGATGAAGATCGGCACGGCGGACGAACGCAGCCAGCGCGTCGACGAACTCTTCACCGCCGTGGGCCTGCGGCCCGAGCAGAAGAACCTGTTCCCGCACCAGTTCTCGGGCGGGCAGCGCCAGCGCATCAACATCGCGCGGGCGCTGGCCACCAACCCCGAACTGGTGGTGTGCGACGAGCCGGTGTCGGCCCTGGACATTGCGATCCGCGCCCAGATCCTGAACCTGTTGGTCAAGCTGCAACGCGAGCTGGGGCTGACGTACCTCTTCATTTCGCACGACATGGCGGTGGTCGAGCACATCTGCGATGAGATCGCCGTGATGTACCTCGGGCAGATCGTCGAGCGCGCACCGCGCAAGGCCTTCTTCGCGCGGCCACTACACCCGTACAGCGTGGCGCTGATGTCGGCCGTGCCCGATGTGAAAGGCGGCCGGGCGCGCGCGGCGCAGCGCATTCAGCTGAGCGGTGACCCGCCCAGCCCCATCTCGCCGCCGCCCGGCTGCCGCTTCGCCGGCCGCTGCCCGGTGGCCGAGCCGGCCTGCGCGGAGGCGCTGCCGCCGCTGGTGCAGGTCGAGGCCGGCCACTGGGTGCGCTGCCGGCGCGTCCAGGTGTTGGACGGCAAGGCGGTCGCACCGCTCGAATTGCCCGTGATATCGCAGACGCTGCCGCTGGCCGCTTGAGCCTTTTTTCACCGAACCTTCTGCTTCCATGACCGACATCACCGTCTTCCAGGCCCGCAAGATCCTCACCATGAACCCGATGCAGCCGGACGCGACGCACGTCGCTGTGCGCGACGGCAAGGTGCTGGCGGTAGGCGACCTCGCGCGCATGCAGGCCTGGGGCGACTTCACGCTCGACACGCGCTTTGCCGACAAGGTGCTGATGCCGGGCCTGGTCGAAGGGCACTCGCACCTGATGGCCGGTGGGCTGTGGCAATTTCCGTTCGTTGGCTTCCATGCGCGCACCGCACCAGACGGCAAGGTCTGGAGTGGCTGCGTCGACTTCGAGGCGGTGATCGAGCGCCTCTGCGCCATCGAGGGCACCATGACCGACCCGGCCGCGCCGCTGCTGGCCTGGGGCTTCGACCCGATCTTCTTCGGCCGCGAGCGCATGACGGTGCACCACCTCGACCGCGTGTCGACCACGCGCGCCGTGGTCATCCTGCATGCAAGCCAGCACCTGATGAACGTCAACAGCGCGGCGCTGGCGCAGGCCGGCATCACGCGCGACACCGAGATCGAAGGCATCGCGCGCTTCGACGATGGCGAGCCGAATGGCGAGTTGCAGGAGTTCGCGGCGATGTTCCCCATCACCCGGCTCACCGGCAACATCTTCCGTGTGGCGGGCTCGACCCCGTCGGCCTTGCGCATGTTCGGCCAGATGGCGCAGCACGCCGGCGTGACCACCGCGACCGACCTGGTCAACGACCTGTCGGACTTCAACCACGCCGCACTCGCCGAGGTCACGGCCGAGCCCGATTTCCCGGTGCGGTTGGTGCCGGCCTACATCAGCATGGTCGAATCCTCGAGCATCGACGCCGGCATCGCACGCATCCGAGAGCGCCAGGCCGCCGGCAACGACAAGCTGCACTACGGCCTGGTGAAGATCGTGGTCGACGGGTCGATCCAGGGCTTCACGGCGCGCGTTCGCTGGCCCGGCTACTTCAACGGTGCGCCCAACGGCATCTGGATCCTGCCGCCGGCGCAGTTGAAGGCGACCATCGCCCAGTTCCACGCGGCGGGCTTTCAGCTGCACATCCACACCAACGGCGACGAGGCGACCGAACTGGCCCTCGACGCCATCGAGGCCGCACTGGAAGCGCACCCACGCGCCGACCACCGCCACACGCTGCAGCATTGCCAAATGGCCGACGCGGCGCAGTTCGCGCGCATGGCGCGGCTGGGCATGTGCGTGAACCTGTTCGCCAACCACCTCTACTACTGGGGCGACGCGCACCGCGAACTGACCATGGGCCCGGACCGCGCGATGCGCATGGACGCCTGCGGCACCGCGCTCGCGGCCGGCGTGCCACTGGCCATCCATTCCGACGCACCGATCACGCCGCTCGGCCCGCTCTTCACCGCGTGGTGCGCGGTCAACCGGCTCACGTCGACCGGCCAGAAGCTGGGCGAGGCCGAATGCATCTCGGTGCCCGACGCGCTGCGCGCGATCACCATGGGCGCGGCCTTCACGTTGTCGATGGACCACCTGATCGGATCGATCGAGATCGGCAAGTACGCCGACTTCTGCGTGCTCGGCGACGACCCGCTTGCCGTCGCGCCCGAGGCGCTGAAAGACGTGCCGGTGCTCGGCACCGTGATCGGCGGGCGGGCGGTGCCGCTGCCGACGGCCGCATGAGCGATACGGACGCGGATGCCCACGGCGGGCGCATTCCGCTGACGGTCATCGGCGGCTTCCTCGGCACCGGCAAGACGACGCTGCTCAACCGCCTGCTCGAGAACAACGACGGCCGGCGGCTGGCCGTGCTGGTCAACGACTTCGGCGCGATCAACGTCGACGCGGCGCTGGTCGCCTCGCGCGGTGTCGACACGATGAGCCTGCAGAACGGCTGCGTGTGCTGCCAGATCGGCGGCGACCTGACGGACGCACTGATCCGCGTGATCGGCAGCGTGCCGCGGCCCGATGCCATCGTCATCGAGGCCAGCGGGGTGTCCGACCCGTGGCGCATCGCGCAGGTCGGACTGGCCGACCCGGCGCTCGCGCTCGACGGCGTGGTGGTGCTGGTCGATGTCGCCTCGGTGCGGGAGCAGGCCGACGACCCGCTGCTGGCCGACACTGTGCGCCGGCAGTTGCAGGCGGCTGACCTGCTGGTGTTGAACCAGTGCGACCGCGTCGACGACGCGTCGCTGGCGGCGCTGCGCGACTGGCTCGACGCGGAAGTACCCGGCACGCCGCGCCACGAGACGCGCTTTGCCGATGTGCCGGCTGCGCTGCTCGGGGCGCCGTTGTCGGCTGTCCACCATGGACACCACTGCACGGCGGACTGCGCGCATGACCACGCACACACACCCCATCACGGCGATGTCTTCGACACCTGGTCCCTGGCGGACGATGCGGTGTACAGCGCCGATGCCCTGCGCGCGCTGCTCCGTGCGATGCCAAGCGGCGTGCTGCGGCTCAAGGGCGTGGTGCGGACGGACCGGCTCGGCTGGGCCGTGCTGCAGTTCGCCGGTCGACACGGCTCGCTGCGCATCTGGTCGCCGCAGGATGCGGTGCCGGTCGCCAGCGCGGACAGCGCCCTGGTTGCCATCGGCGCACGCGGCCATCTGCCGGTCCAGGCACTCGATGCGGCGCTGAAGGCCGCACGCACAATCTCTCCCTCGCCGGCCACCGCGAGCCGGCACGAAAGCCTCGCATGAAAGCCCCTTCGCTCCAGAGCCCCCTGACGGGCCTCGACCTCCTTGCCGCACTCGGCGTGGTCGTGATCTGGGGGCTCAACTTCGTCGCGATGAAGTTCTCGCTGCGCGACTTCACGCCCTTTCAGCTCGGCACCTTCCGCTACGTGTTCGCGGTGCTGCCGCTGCTGCTCTTCATCAGGAAGCCGGCGCTGTCGTGGCGCTGGCTGCTGCCGGCGGGGCTGGCGCAACTGGGGCAGTTCGGCCTGCTGTTCGTCGCGCTGCAAGTGGGCATGACGGCGGCGCTGGCCTCGGTGCTGATGCAGACGCAGGTGTTCTTCACCACACTGCTGGGCATCATCCTGCTGCACGAGCGGCTCAGCGGGCCGTTGCGCGCGGGGCTGGTCCTGGCCGCGGCAGGGCTGGCCTGCTTCGCGGTGAACCTTGGCGGTGGCAGCGGAGGCATCACGCTGCTGAGCCTGCTGCTGAACCTGGGTGCCGCGTCGATGTGGGCGGTGTCGAACATCATCGTGCGGCGTGCACAGCAGTCGCAGCCGGGCTACGACCCGCTGGGCTTCGTCGTGTGGATGTCGCTGGTGCCCATCCTGCCGTTCGCGGTGATGGCCTGGTGCTTCGAGCCCGCCGCCACGCGCTGGCAATGGACGCACGCGAGCTTCGGCGCCTGGGCCGGCGTGGCCTACCTCGGCTGGTTCGCCACCGTCGCGGCCTATGCGATGTGGACCTGGCTGCTCAAGCGCCATGCGGCCAATCGCGTGGCGCCTTTCAGCCTTGGTGTGCCGGTGATCGGGCTGGCGGCGGGCATGCTCGCGCTGGGCGAGACGGTGTCGGGCTGGCAATGGGCCGGCAGCGCGTGCGTGGTGATGGCTTTGGCCGTCGTGATGTTCGGCGGACGGTGGCGCCGGGGCTGACAGCGCAGCGGCGCGCCACCCGCCACAATCCGCGCCCATGGAGACATTGACCCGACGCCAGCTCGCGCTGCTCGTTCCCCTCACGCTGGTGTGGGGCCTCAACTGGCCGGTGATGAAGCTGGGCGTGACGGACTTTCCGCCACTGAGCTTTCGTGCGCTGTCGCTGTGGATCGGCCTGCCGGTGCTCGGCCTGGCGCTGGTCGCGATGAAAGTGCCCTTTCGCATCCCGCGCCGCCACTGGCCGGAGCTGCTGTGGCTGGCGGCCACCAACATGTTCGTCTGGCACGCCTGCATGATGCTGGCGGTCAAGGAACTGTCGAGCGGGCGCTCGGCCATCCTCGGCTACACCATGCCGATCTTCTCGGCGGTCATCGGCGCCTGGCTGTTCTCCAACCGGCTGAGCGCGCGCGCCTGGATGGGCGTGGGCGCGGCGGCGCTGGGCGTGGCGCTGCTGCTGTGGCACGAACTCGTCGGCATGGCCGGCAAGCCCGGATACATGGCGCTGGCGCTGCTGGCCGCGGCGACCTGGGCGCTGGGCACGCAATTGCTGCGCCGGTCGACGATGCCGGTGCCCACGCTGGCCATCTCGTTCTGGATGACGGCGCTCGCCGCTGTCGTGATCACGGTGCTGGCGACGCTGTTCGAGCGGCCGCAGTGGAAGATGCCTGGCACGGTCACCTGGGGTTCGGTCCTCTACAACGCGATCCTGATCTTCGGCTTCGCGCACGCGGCGTGGTTCTCGCTGGCCCGCGGGCTGCCGCCCATCGCCTCGACGCTGAGCGTGATGCTGATCCCGGTGCTCGGCGTGTTCAGCGGTGCGGTGTGGCTGGGCGAGGTGCTGCACTGGCAGGACTGGGCCGCCGTGGTGCTGATGGTGGTGGCGATCGCCGCGGTGCTGGCCCCGGCGCGCACGCGCTGACACCACCGGCCCCGGCCTAGCAGCTATTCAGGCTGGCACTGTTCGTGCAAGCCCGATTGACACCAGATGCTTCATGCATAAAGTATTTACTTGTGAATGAAGTGGCCCGCACAATCCCGGGGCCGCATGCATCGAAGTGGTGCCAACCTGATCTAACCGGAGTCCTCCCCATGCGCTCGAAGTCCACCAAGCCGCCCGTCGCGACCGCCCTGTCCCGCACGCTGCGCTCCCTGATGCTCGCGTCCGCCTTCGGCGTGGCCGGCGCGGCACTGGCCACCCCCGTGAAGGTGGGCCTGGCGCTCGACATCTCCGGCCCCTTCGCTGCCCTGGGCGCCGAGGCGCGTGACGGCTTTGCGCTCGGCATCAAGCAGCTGGGCGGCAAGCTCGGCGGCCAGCCGGTGGAGTTCGTCCAGGCCGACATGGCCGGCAGCCCCGACCAGGCCAAGCAGCTGGTCGACCGCATGATCCAGCGCGACAAGATCGACCTGTTCTCGGGCCCGATCGGCTCCAACATCGCCCTGGCCGTCGGCCCGACGCTGTTTGCGGCCAAGGTGCCGTACCTGTCGTCGAACGCCGGCCCCAGCCAGTTCGCCGGTGCGCAGTGCAACGCCTACTTCTTCGGCACCGCCTACCAGAACGACCAGTTCCACGAGGCCGCCGGCAAGTTCGCGCAGGACCGCGGCTTCAAGAAGATGGTGATGATCGCCCCCAACTACCCGGCGGGCAAAGACGCACTGGGCGGCGCCAAGCGCCAGTTCAAGGGCCAGGTGGCCGATGAGCTGTACACCAAGCTCGGCCAGATCGACTACGCCGCCGAGCTCGCGCAGATCCGCGCAGCCAAGCCCGACTCGATCTATTTCTTCCTGCCCGGCGCGATGGGCATCAACTTCATCAAGCAGTTCGTGGGCGCGGGCCTGTCGAAGGACATCACGCTGGTCACCAGCGGCTTCTCGGCCGACGAAGACGTGATCGGCGCCGTGGGCGAGCCGATGCTGGGCCTGTTCAACACCTCGCATTGGGCGCACGACCTCGACAACGCCGCCAACAAGGCCTTCGTCGAAGCCTTCAAGAAGGAATACAACGGCCGCTACCCCTCGCTGTACGCCGCCCAGGCCTACGACGTGATCCTGGCCATGGACGCCGCCGTGAAGCAGGCCGGCGGCAACGCGCAGAACCGCGAAGCCGTGATCGCCGCCCTGAAGAAGGCCAACTACGCATCGACGCGCGGCAGCTTCAAGTACGCGAACAACCACTACCCCATCGAGAACTTCTACCTGCGCGTGATCGGCAAGGACGCGCAAGGGAAGATCACCAACAAGACGGTCAGCACCCTGCTGACCAACTACGGCGATACCTACTCGGACAAATGTGCGCTGAAGTGACTCGTCTTCTCGGCGCATGACTGGCATTCTTTTTCTTGAGCAGTTGCTCAACGGGCTCGGCTTCGGGCTGATGCTGTTCCTGCTGGCCGCCGGCCTGACGCTGGTGTTCGGCATCATGGACGTGCTGAACCTGGCGCATGGCTCGCTGTTCATGTCGGGCGCGTACGTGGCGGCGCAGGCACACCAGCAGAGCGGGTCGTTCGTCGCGGCCATCGCGCTGGCGGTGCTCGTCACCGTCGTCGTCGCGGCGCTGCTCGAAGTGCTGCTGATGCGCCAGCTCTACAAGCGCGATCACCTCGCGCAGGTGCTGGCGACCTTCGGCGTGATCCTGGTGGCCGACGACATCGTGAAGATGATCTGGGGCCCGTCGCCGGTGATGGCGCCGACGCCGGCCGCGCTGAGCGGGCCGATCGAGATCATCGACGGCCTGCCCTACCCGGCCTACCGCCTGGTCATCCTCGGTGCGGGCGTGGCGGTTGCGCTGGCGCTGTACCTGCTCGTGAACCACACGCGTGTCGGCATGCGGGTGCGTGCCGGTGCGTCGGACCGGCCGATGGCCGAGCTGATGGGCGTGCACGTCGGCCGCATCTTCAACGGCGTGTTCCTGCTCGGCGCGGCGCTGGCGGCACTGGCCGGTGCGCTGATGGGGCCGATCGTCGCGGTGCAGGTCGGCATGGGCGAGCAGATCCTGATTCCCGCGCTGGTGGTGCTGGTCATCGGCGGCATCGGCTCGGTGCGTGGCGCCTTCGTCGCCGCGTTGCTGGTGGGCCTGGTCGACACCATCGGCCGCGCCTTCCTGCCGATGCTGCTGCGCGCCACGCTGCCGCCGGCCACCGCGGCCGACCTCGGCCCGCTCTTCGCCGAAGTGGCGATGTACGCGCTGATGGTGGTCGTCCTGATCTTCCGGCCCTCGGGCCTCTTCTCGGCCCGCGCATGAAAGCACGCTTCATTCTTCCGCTGGTGCTGCTCGTCGCATTGGCCGCCTTCCCGCTGGTCGCCCCGCTCTTCGGCATGGAGTTCTACATCGGCTTCGTGCGGCGCGTGCTGATCATGGCGCTGGCCGCGGCCAGCCTCAACTTCATCCTCGGCTTCGGTGGCATGGTGGCGCTGGGGCATGCGGGCTTCATCGGTGTCGGCGCGTACACGGTGGTCGCCTTCGCCGATGCCGGCGTGACGTCGGCCTGGTTGATGTGGCCCATGGCCGCGCTGGTGGCCGGCCTCGTCGCCGCCCTCATCGGCACGGTGGCCCTGCGCACGCGCGGCGTGTACTTCATCATGACCACGCTGGCCTTCGCGCAGATGCTGTACTTCATCGCCGTGTCGCTGCGCACCTATGGCGGCGACGACGGCTACACGCTGTCGGCACGGCCCACGCTGGGCCTCGGCATCGACCTCGCCAACGAATCGACCTTCTATTGGGTGGTGCTGGTGCTGGTCGCCCTCGCGCTGGGCTGGATGCACCGCGCCACGCGATCGCGCTTCGGCCATGCGTTGATGGGCATCCGCGACAACGAGACGCGCATGCGCGCGCTGGGCTACCCGGTGTTCCGCATCCAGCTGGTGGCCTTCGCCATCGCTGGCGCGGTGGCCGGACTTGCGGGCGCGCTGCTGGCCGGCGGCAACGGCTTCATCAGCCCGGGCGCCATGCACTGGACGCAGTCGGCCACGCTGGTGGTGATGGTCGTCATCGGCGGGCTGGGCCGCAGCTGGGGCGGGCCGGTGGGTGCGGCCGTGTGGCTGCTGCTGGAAGAAGTGCTCAAGCAGTACAGCGAGTACTGGCACCTGCCGTTGGGGCTGCTGCTGATCGCGGTCGCGCTGTGGGCGCCGAAGGGTCTCGCTGCGCTGTCCCGGAAGAAGAAGGCGGTGGCTGCATGAGCCTGTTCCGCATCGAAGGACTGGTGAAGCGCTTCGGCGGCTTGCTGGCGACCGACCATGTGAACCTCACGGTCGATGCTGGCGAAATCCACGCGCTCATCGGCCCCAACGGCGCCGGCAAGACGACGCTGGTCAACCTCATCTCCGGCTTGCTGAAGGCCGACGCCGGTCGCATCTGGCTCGGCGACCACGACATCACGCCGCTGAAGGACCACCAGCGCGTGGGCGCCGGCCTGTCGCGCTGCTTCCAGGTGACGCGCGTGTTCGCGAAGGAGACGGTGCACGACAACCTGATGCTCGCGGTGCAGGCGCACGCAGGCAGCAGCCTGCGCTTCATGGCGCCGCGTGCCAACGAAGCCGAGCTGGTGTCCAAGGCCGAAGCCCTGGCCGAGCGCGTGGGCCTCTCAAGCGAACGCCATCGCATCGCCGGCACGCTGCCGCACGGCGCGCAGCGCGCGCTCGACGTGGCGCTGGCACTGGCCGCGGGCCCCAAGCTGCTGCTGCTCGACGAGCCGATGGCCGGCATGGGGCCGGACGAGTCCGCGCGCATGGTGGCGCTGACCGAATCGTTGCGCAGCGAGATGGCCATCCTGCTGATCGAACACGACATGGATGCGGTGTTCCGCCTGGCCAACCGCCTGACGGTGCTGGTGCAGGGCAAGGTGCTGATGACCGGCACCGCCGACGAGGTGCGCGGCCACCCGGACGTGCAGGCCGTGTATCTCGGCACGGAAGCAGAGGGACATTCATGAGCAAGCTGCTCGAAGCGACCGGCATCGAGGCCGGCTACGGCGCGAGCCAGGTGCTGTTCGGCATCGACATTGACGTCAAGCCCGGCGAGGTGATGGCGCTGCTCGGGCGCAACGGCATGGGCAAGAGCACGCTGCTGAAGGTGCTGACCGGCTCGCTCAAGCCGATGCGCGGCAGTGTGCGCTTCGAGGGCGCCGACATCGGCGGTGCGCGGCCCGACGCCATCGGCCGGCGCGGCGTGGCCATCGTGCCCGAAGGCCGGCACGTGTTTCCCAACCTCAGCGTCGACGAGCACCTGCGCGCCTTCGCGCGACCGCGTGCCGGGCAGGCGCCGCGCTGGACGGCCGATGCGCTGTACGCGCTGTTCCCGCGTCTCGGCGAGCGCAAGGCCAACGCCGGCAACCAGCTCTCGGGCGGCGAGCAGCAGATGCTGGCCATCGCGCGCGCGCTGTCGACGCACCCTAAGCTGCTGATCCTCGACGAGGCGACCGAGGGGCTGGCCCCCGTCATTCGCGAGGAGATCTGGCGCTGCCTCGCCACGCTCAAGGCCGAGGGCGAAGCGATCCTCGTGGTCGACAAGTACGTGCAGCGCCTGCTGCCGCTGGCCGACCGCCACCTCATCCTCGAGCGCGGCCGCGTCGTGTGGGCGGGCGACTCCGCCGCGCTCGACGCCGACCGCGGGCTCTGGACGCGTTACCTCGGCGTTTGAGCTTCAGCCCCCGCTGGGCGTGCTGTGCAAGGGCAGCGCGTTCAGCGGAATGCGCAGGTAGGCCACGCCGTTGTCGTCCGCGGGCGGAAAGTGGCCGGCGCGGATGTTCACCTGGATCGACGGCAGGATGAGCGACGGCACCTCGAGCGTCGCGTCGCGCGTGGTGCGCATCGCCACGAACGCCTCTTCGTCGATGCCGTCGCGCACATGGATGTTGGCCGCGCGCTGCTCGGCGACCGTGGTCTTCCAGGCCGGTGCGCGCGTGTCCGGCGGGTAGTCGTGGCACACGTACACGGTGGTCTCGGGCGGCAGCGCAAGCAGGCGCCGCATCGACGCATAGAGCTGCCGCGCGTCGCCGCCGGGGAAGTCCGCGCGGGCGCTGCCCAGGTCGGGCATGAAGAGCGTGTCGCCGACGAACACCATGCCGTCGACCAGGTAGGCCATGTCGGCCGGCGTGTGGCCCGGCACCCAGAGGGCCGTGACCTCGGCATCGCCGATGCGGAAGGTCTCGCCGTCCTCGAACAGATGGTCGAACTGGCTGCCATCAGGGAGGAAACCCCTTTCGAGGTTGAAGAGCTTGCCGAAGGTGGCTTGCACTGTGCGGATGTTCGCGCCGATGCCGATGCGCCCGCCGACCTTCGCCTGCACATGGCGCGCACTCGAGAGGTGGTCGGCATGCGCGTGGGTCTCGAGGATCCAGTCGACCTGCAGGCCTTCGCGTGCGACGTAGGCCAGCAGTTCGTCGGCCGCGCCGGTGTCGGTGTGGCCCGACTTCACGTCGAAACCCAGCACCGGGTCGATCACCGCGGCATGGCGGGTCGCGGTGTCCCACACCACATAGGAGATGGTGCCGGTGCGGGGGTCGAAGAAGCCTTCGGTGGCGGTACGTGCGGTCATGTGATGCTCCTGAGCGATGCGATTTTCGATCGATTGACTGATATTATATTTATCAACATAATATTGCAAACCGAATTGATCAAACCCATGCCCAAGCAACCCGTCCTCGATCCCGAAGCCCTGCGCGGCGCCGCCGGCCAGGCCGTCGGCGTGCTCAAGCTGCTCGCCAACCCCGAGCGCCTGCTGCTGCTGTGCCAGCTGTCGCAGGGCGAGATGTGCGTCAGCGACCTGGAGCAGGCGCTCGACATTCACCAGCCCACGCTGTCGCAACAACTCGGCGTGCTGCGCAACGAGGGCGTGGTGCAGACCCGCCGCGAAGGCAAGAACATCTTCTACAGCGTGGCCGACCCTGACGTACTGCAGATCCTCGCGCTGCTCTACCGCCTCTACTGTCCAAAGGAATGACGATGACGATCGACTGGCAACACTTCACGCCGTGGTCCGCGCTGGCGGGCGGCGCACTCATCGGCCTCGCGGCCGCGATGTTCGTGCTGCTCAATGGCCGCATCGCGGGCATCAGCGGCGTGCTGGGCGGGCTGTTGAACCCCACCCGCGGCGACATCGGCTGGCGCATCGCGTTCGTCGCGGGCCTGGTGGGCGCGCCATTGGTCTACCGGCTGTTCGGCGCGCTGCCGATGCCGCAGATCGATGCAGGCACCGGCGCGCTGGTGCTGGCGGGCCTGCTGGTGGGCGTGGGCACGCGCTACGGCGCCGGCTGCACCAGTGGCCACGGCGTGTGCGGGTTGTCGCGCCTGTCGCCGCGCTCGCTGGTCGCCACGCTGGCCTTCATGGGCGCGGGCTTCGCCACGGTGTTCGTGGTGCGCCATGCCCTCGGTTTCTGAAAGGCGCATCTCCATGCAGATCCTGACTTCCCTGTTCGCCGGCCTGGTGTTCGGCTTCGGCCTGATCCTCTCCGGCATGGCCGACCCGGCCAAGGTGCTGGGCTTCCTCGACCTCGCCGGTGCGTGGGACCCGTCGCTGGCCCTCGTGATGGGCGGCGCCATCGCCGTCGGCCTGCCAGCATTCGCGTGGACCCGGCGACGCTCGGTGTCGCTGCTCGGCGCGCCGATGCGCCTGCCGACGGCGCGGGCCATCGATCGGCGCCTGGTCGGCGGCAGCGTTCTCTTCGGCATCGGCTGGGGCATCGCCGGCTTCTGCCCCGGCCCGGCCCTGGTCGCGCTCGGCATGGGCAAGACGCAGGCGCTGGTCTTCGTCGCCGCCATGCTGGCCGGCATGGGGGTGTTCGAGTTGATCGAGCGACGGCGCCGTGCAGCGCTGGCGTTCGCCGGCTGAGGTCGGCCCATGACGAGCACCGTCAGCTGGGTCGCCGCATGGGCGACCATGGGCCTCCTCATCGTCTACGAGGCAGCCCTGGCATGGGGCCATCGCGGGCAGCCGGCGGCACTGGCACGCAACGGGCATGCCCTGCTGCGGGAAGACTGGTTCGCGGCCGTGTCCGCCCACCCGGGCTCGGAGATCCTGGCCGTGCAGACGCTGCGCAATTCGCTGATGTCGGCCACGATGACCGCATCGACAGCGGCCCTGGCCCTGATGGGCACGGCGACGCTGGCCGCGCCGTCGCTGCATTCGGCGCTCGAGCCGGCGTCGGGCCTGGCATGGCTCACGCCGCGCTTCATGCTGGAGCTGCTGCTGATGGCGCAACTCTTCGCGTCGCTCGTGCTGTCGGTGATGGCGGTCCGCTACTACAACCATGCCGGTTTCGTCAGCGCCATGCCGGTCGGCTCCGAATCACGTCGGCGCTGGAGCGACGCCGGCCGGGCCTATGTGCGGCGCGCCGGCGTCCTCTACAGCTGGGGCCTGCGTCACCTGGTGCTGATCACGCCGGTGCTGGCCGCCATCGTCCATCCGCTGGCCGGGCCGGTGACGGCCGTGGTCGTGATGCTGGTCCTGGCGGGCTTCGACCGCTTCGGCAGCGCAGAGCGGCTGACGGCGACGCGGGCCGGCCCGCCCGGCGTCAGCGGACCACCAGCCCTTTGAGCGCCGGGTCAGCCGGTGGCGCGCTGAGCTTCATGTCCTTGAGCGTCTTCACCAGCAGCTGCGCGATCATCAGGTTGCGCTGCGTCTTGCTGTCGGCGGGCACCACGTACCACGGTGCGTTCTTCGTCGACGTGGCGTCGAGCAGGCGCGCGTAGGCACGCTGGTACAGCCCCCACTTCTTGCGCGCGTCGAGGTCGCCCATGGCGAACTTCCAGTTCTTCGCGGGCTCGTCGATGCGCGCCTGCAGGCGCTCGCGCTGTTCGTCGGGGCCGATGTGCAGCATGCACTTGAGCACCACCGTGCCTGTCTCGGTCAGCAGGCGCTCGAAGTCGTTGATGTGCGCATAGCGGCGCTGCGTCGCGGCCTTGTCGATCCAGCCCTCGACCACCGGCACCAGCACGTCTTCGTAGTGGCTGCGGTTCCACACCGCGATCTCGCCAGTGCGCGGCACGACCGCATGGCAGCGCCACAGGAAGTCATGGGCCAGCTCGTCGAGCGACGGCGCCTTGAAGGCCGCCACGCGCACACCCAGCGGGGAGGTGCGCGAGAACACCCAGCGGATGGTGCCGTCCTTGCCGCTGGTGTCCATGCCCTGCAGCACGAGCAGCAGCTTGCGCTTGCCTTCGGCGTGCAGCAGGTTCTGCAGCTCGTCGAGTTCCTGCGCCAGCTCGTCGAGCTGCGCGCGCTGTTCGCTGTCGCTGCCCTTGAGCAAGTGGCTGTCACCCGGGTCGATGTCGGCCAGGCGCACCTTGGCGCCCACGCGGTACTTCTTGAAGCTGGTCATGGTCGTCTCCCGGATGGCGTGAAGGGATCAGCGTGCGCCGATGCGCGCGTCGCCGAAGAGGGCCTTGAGCTCGCGCGGCTGCGAGCGCCAGTACTGCGGCGGCGCCTGGACCTGCGCGCCCAGTTCGGCAGCGGCGCGCCACGGCCAGTGCGGCTCGAACAGCGCGGCGCGTGCGATGGCCACCGCATCGGCCTGGCCCGCCGCGATCACCGCTTCGGCCTGCTTCGGCTCGGTGATGAGGCCGACTGCGAACACCGGCACGTCGACCGCCGCCTTGATGCGCTCGGCCAGCGGCACCTGGTAGCCGGGCGACAGCGGGATCTTCTGCTGCGGCGACACGCCACCGGAGGACACATGCACGAAGTCGCAGCCGCGGGCCGCCAGCGCCTTCGAGAAGGCGACGCTGCCGTCGATGTCCCAGCCGCCCTCGACCCAGTCGGTGGCCGAGATGCGCATGCCGACCGGCATCGACGCCGGCAATGCGGCGCGCACCGCCTCGAACACCTCCAGCGGGAAGCGCATGCGGTTCTCGAGCGAGCCGCCGTAGTCGTCGGTGCGCTGGTTGGACAGCGGTGAGAGGAACTGATGCAGCAGGTAGCCGTGCGCACCGTGCAGCTCGATGGCGTCGAGGCCCAGCGCCTGCGAACGCTGCGCGGCCTGCACGAAGGCCGCCTTCACCCGCGCCAGACCGGCGGCGTCGAGCGCCAGCGGCGCGGGTTCGCCGGGGGCATGCGGCAGGGCCGATGCCGACACCGTCTGCCATGCGCCTTCGTCCGGACCGAGCGCCTGGCCGCCTTCCCACGGGATGTGGCTCGACGCCTTGCGCCCGGCGTGCGCCAGCTGGATCGCGATGGGCATGCGCGAATGCTGGCGCATGGCCTTGAGCACGCGCGCGATGGCGGCCTCGGTCGCGTCGTCGTACAGGCCGACGTCGCGCGGCGTGATACGGCCGATGGCCTCGACCGCCGTCGCCTCGATGATCAGCAGCCCGGCGCCCGACAGCGCGAGCTGGCCGAGGTGGATCAGGTGCCAGTCGGTCATGCAGCCGTCGTCGGCGGAGTACTGGCACATCGGGGCGATCACGATGCGGTTGGGCAGCGTCAGGGCGCCGACCTGCAGCGGAGAGAAGAGCAATGGGGAGAGGGGCAAGCTCATGAAGTCCTCGGGTCCAGGTTGCGGGCGCGCACCATGCCTTCTTGCGCGGTCGATGCGACGAGGCGTCCGTCGCGCGTGTAGATGCTGCCGCGTGCCAACCCGCGTGCGCCGCTGGCGCTGGGCGAATCGAGCCGGTAGAGCAGCCAGTCGTCCAGGCGGAAATCGCGGTGGAACCACATCGCGTGGTCCAGGCTCGCCATGCGCACGCCGGGCTGCATGTAGCTCAGGCCGTGCGGCAGCAGCGCCGCACCGAGCAGGCCGTGATCGGACGCATAGGCGAGCAAGGCGCGGTGCATGAGCGGGTCGTCCGGCAGCGGCGCAATCGTCCGCATCCAGATCGAGCGTTCGGCTTCACGGCGCACGGGCGCCAGCAGATCGTCGGCCTCGACCGAACGGAACTCAATGCCGTGCGGCTGCACGCCCTTGATGCGCATGCGCTCGGGCAGGCCGTCGCCCAGGTCGACGCGGCGCTGCAGGTCGCTCGCCAGCCCGTCGGGGGCCGCCACGGCGGGCATGGGCAGCTGGTGCTCGACGCCTGCGTCGACCGTCTGGAACGACGCCGACATCTCGAAGATGATGCGCTCGCCCTGGCGTGCCACCACATGCCGCGTGGTGAAGCTGCGGCCGTCGCGCACGCGGTCCACCGCGTAGTCGATGGGCGCATGCTCGCCGGGTAGGAGGAAGTAGGCGTGCATCGAATGCACCGGCCGGTCGGCATCGACCGTGCGGCTTGCCGCCATCAGCGACTGGCCCAGCACCTGGCCGCCGAACACCGCGGGCGTGCCCAGGTCTTCGCTCTGCGCGCGGAAGCGGTCGTCGCCCAAGGGCTCGATCTGCATGAGGTCGACGAGTTCGTCGACGAGGCGGGCGGCGGTGGCGGGATCGGTCATCGGGGAAGGCTGTGGTGGCGACGAAGGGGAACCGTGGACCATAGCAAAGCGCGGCCGAATCCGCTGTCGCGCCGGTCAGGCGCTGCGTCGCGGCCGGGTCCAGCCGGCGAAGAGCGCACCGCCCGCCGCGCTGCCCAGCGCCATGGTCAACAGCCCGCCCAGGCCGCGCGTGGCATCGATCAGCACCGGCATGGGCGCCACCGCATCGACGGCGCGAATGGCGATCGGCAACGCCACGCCCGCGGCCAGCGTGAACAGCGCGGCGCGCCAAGCGGGCTTGCGGCCGGCCAGCCACCCGGCAACGGCAAAGGACGGCAACCAGGCGGCCAGCACGATGCCGGCGTAGACCGGGCCGAAGCCGACCAGATCCTGCAGCGAGGTCTGCAGGCGCAGCCGGGCCGGCATCTCCACGCCGAGCGCGACCAGTGCGTTCAGGTTGAACTGCGTCTGCACCAGCGAGCCCCAGGCGATGGCCAGCAGAGCAGCGCCGGCGAAGGCGATCAGGCGCAGGCGGATGGGGCGGCGGTTTGCGGGGCTTTCGAGATGCATCGGTGGCGGGCTCTGTTCGATACTGAAGCCATGACACGGCGCACGGTCCGGGGCGCCACTGGCACGCATCATGGAGCACAACGAATGAACGACCGCGCTTCGGGGTCACCCCGCCCGATGGCCTTTGCCGGCGCCGCGCTGTTGTCGGCCTGCCTGCTGGCCGCGCCGCTCCCGTCGGGCGCGGCGTCGCCCAGCGTGCCCTACCGCATCGAGACCGTCGCCGAGGGGCTGGTGCATCCGTGGGCACTGGCGAGCCTGCCGGACGGCCGCTTGCTGGTGACGGAGCGCCCGGGCCGGCTGCGCGTGCTGGCGCCGGCGGCCGGCGGCGGCCACGCGCTGCGTGCCGAGCCGGTCGCGGGCCTGCCGCCGATCTTCGTGAGCGGGCAATCGGGCCTGTTCGACGTGCTGGTCGACCCGGGCTTCGCCGACAACGGCTTCATCTACCTCTCGTTCGCGCACGGCACGCCCGCTGCCAACCACCTGCGCGTGGTGCGCGCGCGCTTCGACGGCCAGCGCCTGCACGACGTGAAGGACATCTTCACCTCGCGACCGGCCAAGACGCACAGCCAGCATTTCGGTGGCCGCATGGCGCTGCTGGGCGACGGCACGCTGGTGGTCGGCATGGGCGACGGCAACCTCGAGCGCACCGACGCCCAGCGCCTGCACACGCACCTGGGCAAGATCCTGCGCATCGGCCGAGACGGCAGCGTGCCGCCCGACAACCCCTTCGTCGGACGCAGCGATGCGCTGCCCGAGATCTACAGCGTCGGCCACCGCAACCCGCAGGGCATGGTCAGCCTGCCCGGCGAGAAGGTGCTGTACGCGCACGAGCACGGCTCGAAGGGCGGCGACGAGCTCAACCGCATCGAACGCGGGGCCAACTATGGCTGGCCGATCACGACCGGCGGCGTCGACTACACGGGTGCGCGCATCACGCCCTACCGCACCTACGCCGGCATCGCGCCGCCGCTGCTCGAATGGACGCCGTCGATCGCACCGGCCGGCATGGCGCACTACGACGGCACGCTGTTCCCGGCCTGGCGCGGCAGCCTCTTCGTGACGGCCCTGAAGGAGAAGAGCGTGCGCCGCGTGCAGATGCAGGACGGCCGGCCCGTCGGCACGCAGGAAACGCTGTTCACCGAGCTCGACGAGCGCCTGCGCGACGTGCGCGCCGGCAGTGATGGCGCGCTGTACCTGCTGACCGACAACAAGGCCGGGCGGGTGTTGAAGGTGGTGCCGCGCTGAGATCGCGCGCGGTCCCTTCGCTCAGCGGTCGAGGTCGGCGCCGTCGGCGATCAACCGCTGCTGCAGCACCGGCACGTCGACATCCGCGAAGCAGCCGGCGCCCAGCGTCGCCGCCGCGGTGCCCGCCGCCTGCCCCATCACGAAGCAGCCGCCGCTCGCACGCGCGGCCGACTGGCCTTCGTGGGTCATGGCGGCGCAGCGGCCGGCCACCAGCAGGTTGTCGACCGCCTTCGGCACCAGCATGCGCCACGGCAGGTGGTTGTAGGTGTTGGCGTCGTCGCGCGGGAACGCCCACTGGATGCGGCCGTCGGCATGCATTTCCATCGGCCAGCCGTTGAGGCCGATCACGTCGTCGAATTGGGCGGACGACAAGATGTCTTCGCCGGTCAGCGCGTAGATGCCTTCGATGCGGCGCGTCTCGCGCAGACCCACCTGCGGCGCGATCTCGACGATGGCCGACTGCTCGAAGCCCGGCACCTCGGCGCGCAGGAAGCGGAAGTACTCGGCGATCTGTCGGCGGCCTTCAAGTTCGCCGTCGCTCAGCTCGCGCGCGTCGACGCCGTTCATCGCCTTGCCGTCGGCATTGCGGATCTGCGTGACATTGGCGCGCCATTCGCGCGGGTCGATGTTCGGTCGCAGGATGGCGCCGTCGCGCGGGAAGCGGTAGGCGTCGGGGCTGCGCTCGCGCACCGCGTTCATCACGTCGTTGATGGCCTTGAACTCGCCCACGGCGGCCAGCGCCCGAGGCGCGTCGACTTGGCCGATGCGGAACATCGTGGTCGGGAACAGGCCGCTGCCGTGGCCGTCACCCACCTCGAAGGGCACGCCGGCAAAGGCGGCCACGTCGGCGTCGCCGCTGCCGTCGACGAAGGCATTGGCGCGGATCGCCTGGCGGCCGGACTTGGTCTCGACCACCAGCGCCGCGATGCGCGCGCCGTCCATCAGCACAGCGGCGGCGTAGGCATGGAACAGCAGGTCGACGCCCGCATCGAGCAGCAGCTGGTCGGCCGCGCACTTGTAGACCGAGGTGTCGTACGAGCGCACGCGGATGCGGCCCTGCATGCCGTCCTGCGGCGTGTTGAGGCCGCCCATGGCCTGCATGCGCGCGAGCAGGTCGTCGGCCACCCCGTGCACCACCTGCGTCATCTCGCCGCCGCGCTTGGCGTACAGGCCGGCGAAGTTGGTCACGCCGCCGGCCGTGCCCATGCCGCCGAGAAAGCCGTAGCGTTCGACCAGCAGCGTGCGCGCACCGTGGCGCGCCGCGCTCACCGACGCGGCCAGGCCCGCCGGCCCGCCGCCGACCACCACGACGTCGTAGTCGCCGTACACCGGCAGTGCGCGTGCCGGCTCCTGCATCGACGCTGCCGTCATTGCAGCTTGATGCCCTGCGACTGGATGATGCGGCTCATGATGGCCGCCTCTTCCTTCACACGCACCTGCATGCCTTCGGGCGAGGTGCCGACGGCCTGCCAGCCCTGTTCGAAGAGCTTCCGTCGCACGTCCGGGTCTTTCATGATCACGGCCAGCTCCTTCGTGATGCGTGCCTGCGCAGGCTTCGACAGGCTCGCCGGGCCGAGCAGCGCGGTCCACACCTCGAGGCTGAAGTCCTTCACGCCGGCATCGGCCAGCGGCGGCACGTCGGGCGCCAACGGGCTGCGCCCGCTGGTCAGGCCGATGGCCTTGAGCTTGCCGGCGCGGATCTGCGGCAGCGCGACACCCGGCGGGATGAGCGCGAACTGGATCTGGTTTCCGATCAGGTCGGTCACGACCTGAGGGTTGCCCTGGTAGGGCACGTGCACGGCCGCCATGCCGGGCACCTTGCTCTTGAGCCATTCGGTGCCGAGGTGGCCCACCGAACCCACGCCGACCGAACCGTAGCTCCAGGTGTTGCCGCTGGCCTTGGCGGCATCGAAGAACGCGGTGCCGCTGGGCAGGCTGTTCTGTGCCACCAGCACCAGCGGCGCGGTGGCGATGAGCGACAGGTAGGTGAAGTCCTTGGCCGGGTCGTAGGGCAGCTTGGAGTAGAGCATCTTCGACGACGTAAGGTTGCCGTTGATGACGATGCCGAGGGTGTGGTCGTCGGCCGCCTTCGCCACGATGTCGGCGGCGATGTTGCCCGAGGCACCAGCGCGGTTGTCCACCACCACCGGTTGGCCGAGCGCACGCGACAGCGGCTCGGCGATGGCGCGCGCCGCGATGTCGGGCGTCGAGCCGCCGGGGAAGCCGACCAGCAGACGGATCGGCTTGGTCGGCCAGACGGCGCCTTGTGCCGATGCGGCCAAGGGCAGTACCGTGGCAGCAGCCAGGGCGAGAATGAGAAGGGAACGACGCATGGGTTTCGCTTTCACGGGTGGACGGGACTATTCGAGGCTGATGTTGCCGATGCGCACCAGTTCGCCGTAGACCTTCGATTTCGCTTCGGCATTGCGTTCGATCTCCTCCGGCGACCAGGCCAGGGGCTCGAAGGCAAAGGTGTCGAAGCGCGCACGGATCTCCGGATCGGCGATGACCTTCGCGACATCGGCGTTGATTTTCGCCTTGATGGCGGCCGGCACGCCCTTCGGTGCCAGCAGCGAGACGAAGGAGTTCACCTCCAACGACGGTGGCCCGCCGGCCTCGGCCATCGTCGGCACGTCGGGCATCTGCGGGACGCGCTTGGCCGCGGCCACCGCGATGTAGCGCAGCTTGCCGGCCTTGTAGATGCCCTGGCTCGACGGGATGCTCGCGAAGCTCCATGGCACCTCGCCCGTGCCCACGTTGGCGAAGAGCTGCGAGACCTCGCGGTAGGGCACGTGCTGCATGCGCGTGCCGGCCAGCGCATCGAGCTGCTGGCCGCCCAGGTGACCGGGGCTACCGACGCCCCAGGAGCCATAGCTGATCTGCCCCGGATGCGCCTTCGCATCGGCGATCAGGTCGGTCATGGTCTTGTACTTGGAGTCGGCGCCCACCGCCACGAAGAAGGGCGTGCGGAACAGCGAAGCCACCGGGTCGAAGTGCTGCAGCGTCACGAAGTTGCGCGACTTGTAGAGGTGCGGCAGCGCGGCGATGTGTTCGCTGTCGAGCTGCAGCAGCGTGTAGCCATCGGGGGCCGCGCGGCGCGCCTGCTCGATGGCGATGAAGCCGCCGCCACCGGGCTTGTTGTCGATCAGCACGCGCTGGTTCCACAGGCGCGAGAGCTTGTCCGAGACGAGGCGAAGCACCGCGTCGGGGCCGCTGCCTGCGGCAAAGGGTGTGACCAGCGTCACCGGCTTGTTGGGGAAGTCGGCGGCAGCGGCGGTCTGCGCTTGGGCGTGTGCGCCCAGCATGAGGGCCGTGGCCGCACTCGCCGTCGCGAGCAGTCGTTGAATCGATCGCATGGGGGTTGTCTCCGGTGGGTTTTATTGAGCCAAGTTCAGGCAGAGGGGATGCATGCACCGATCATGCCGTGCCCGCGTGTCCGGGCGTCGGCATCGTCGAGGCAGTGTTCGGGTCGCCAGGCATAGAGCCACTCGACCGCATCGTAGAAGCGCTCCGGCGTGCGGCCCGCCCACAGGCTGTTGCGCACCAGTCGCTCGACGCCCTTCGCGTGATACAGCCGGCCCATCTCGCGCACCGACAGCACGACGCGGGCGGTGCGTGCCACGCGGGCCGAGGCGTAGAGGCGGAAGGCGGCCGGCAGATCGAAGCGGCCATCGTCCGCGCGGCAGGCCTGCGCGGCGGCACCGAGCGTGACGGCGTCTTCCAGCGCCATGCAGGCGCCCTGTGCCAGGTACTGCATCATCGGATGCGCGGCGTCGCCGAGCAGCGTGGCGTGCCCTTCGCTCCAGTTGGCGACCGGCTCGCGGTCGGCGGTGCTCCAGCGGCGCCACGAGGTCGGGCGGTCGAGCAGTTGGCGCGGGCGCGCATGCACGCCGTCGAAGTACGACAGCACCTCGGCCTGGCTGCCATCGCTCACGCCCCACACTTCCTTGTCACGGCTGTGGAAGGTCACGACCAGGTTGTAGAGCTCGCCATGGCGCAGCGGGTAGTGCACCAGGTGGCAGTTCGGCCCGGCCCACACCACCGGCGCGTTCCAGCGCAGGTCGGCCGGCATGTCCTCGGCCGGCACCACCGCGCGGTACACCACATGGCCCGACACGCGCGGCGCGTCGCCGATCAACTTGGCGCGCACGACCGATTTCACGCCGTCGCAGCCGACCACCGCGTCGCCGGTGAAGAGCCGCCCATCGCGCGTCGCGGCCCGCACCTGCGCGCCACCCAGCTCGAGCACGTCGACCTGCGCCCCGGTGTGCACGCGGATCAGCGGTTGCCGCTGCACCGCGTCGAACAGCGCGCCGTGCAGGTCGGCCCGGTGGCTCACCGCATACGGGTTGCGAAAGCGCGCGCGGAAGGCCTCGCCCACGGGGACCGAGGCGACCTCGCTGCAGTCGATGGCGTCCATCATCACCAGCCGGTCCGTGAAGACCGAGCCGCTGCGCACCGCGTCGCCCACGCCGAGCGCATCGAGCGCGGCGAAGGCGTTGGGGCCGAGCTGCAGGCCGGCGCCGATCTCGCCGATGGTCGCGCTCTGCTCCAGCAAGTCGACCGCGATGCCGAGCCGCGCCAGCGACAGCGCCGCAGCCATGCCGCCGATGCCGCCGCCGATCAGCAGGACGCGGGGCGTGTCGTTCGTCGTGGGGGATACGTTCATCGCGGTGCTCCTGCGACGGTGCCGATCATTCGATGCGGACCGACAGCGACGGCAGCCCGTCGATGCGCACCACCATCGACTGCCCGCGCTGCACCGCGCCCACCCCTTCGGGCGTGCCGGTAAAGATCAGGTCACCGGGCTGCAGCGTGAAGAGCGTCGAGAGGTTCGCGATGACCTCGTCGACCGACCAGATCAGGTGCGCGATGGTGGCCTGCTGGCGCACCGTGCCGTCAACCTCGAGCACGATGCCGGCGCTGTCGACCCCGGGTGCATCGGCACGGCGCACGATCGGCGCGATGGGCGCGGAAAAGTCGAAGGCCTTGCCCACTTCCCACGGCCGGCCCTGCTCGCGCGCGGCGATCTGCAGGTCGCGCCGCGTCATGTCGAGGCCCACCGCATAGCCGAAGACATGCGAGGCGGCATCGGCCTGCGCGATGTCGCGGCCGCCCTTGCCGATGGCGACGACCAACTCGGCCTCGTAGTGGTAGTTCTTCGTCAGCGGCGGGTACGGCAACGTGGCCGTCGCGCCCTCGACCACCGGCACCACCGATGCATCGTCATTGGGCTTGCAGAAGAAGAAAGGCGGCTCGCGCACCGGGTCGAAGCCCATCTCGCGCGCATGCGCCGCGTAGTTGCGGCCGACGCAGTAGACGCGGCGCACGGGGAAGCGATCGTCGCTGCCGACGATGGGCAGGCCGACGGTCGGTGCGGGGGTGAAGACGAAGGGCATGGCAACTCCTGCCGCTCGCGGCGGCGCTTGGTCGGAATGAAAGAACGGGGGCGAGCCGAGCGGGCTCAGTCTTCGAGGAAGGCTTCGCGCAGCACGCCCATGGCCTGCTGCACCGGGCGGTCGGAAAAGCTGAAGAGCACGACGTCGTCCGTGGCCGACAGCTTGAGCGGCGCCCACGAAGGCACGACGAAGGTGTCGCGCGGACCGAAGTCGAAGCGCTGGCCACCGATGTCGGCATGGCCGCGGCCTTCGACCACGCTGTACACCGCGCCGTCGGTCATGCGGTGCGTCCTGCCGGCGAAGCCGCGCGGCAGCAACTGCAGGTTGGTCGCGATGGTCGGCATCGGCGAGCCGCCGGTCAGCGGGTTGATGTAGCGCAGCTTGTGGCCCAGCCACGCGTCGGGCGCCTCCTGCGTCTGCAACTGCGCCAGCGCCTCGCGGCTGCGGGCATAGGGGTAGTTGAAGATGGGCGAGGTGGCCGAGGTGTGGTCGTGCCGCACCGGCACCATGTTGTGGCCGAAGCGGGCCAGGCTGTGGCCTTCGGGCCGGGCCACGTGCTGCACCTTGGCGTCGGCGTTCTCGGCAAAACCGGCGTCGAAGAAACGCACCATCGGGATGTCCAGGCCGTCGAGCCACACCACCGGTTCGCTCACGCCTTCGATGCCCTCGTTGCCATGGTCGTGCCAGGCCCACGAGGGCGTGATGATGAAGTCGCCCGGGTGCATCGTGGTGCGCTCGCCACCGACCGTGGTGTACGCGCCCTTGCCATCGACGATGAAGCGCAGCGCCGACTGCACATGGCGATGCGACGGCGCCACCTCACCCGGCATGATGAGTTGCAGGCCGGCATAGAGCGACTGCGTGATGGACGAGCGGCCAGGGATGGCCGGGTTCTCCAGCACCAGTACGCGTCGTACGGCTTCTTCGGCGGTGATGAGCTCGGCCGATTCCATCAGCAGCGGCCGGATGTCGTCGTAGCGCCAAATCGCCGGCACGCAGGGCGTCTGCGGCTCGCGCGGCACCAGCGCATGGAGAGACTCCCACAGGGGCGTGAGGTTCAGCGGCAGGATGCGCTCGTAGTAGGCGCGGCGGGCGTCGGCGGCGGGCGGCACGGCGCGCAGGGCGGCGGTGTTCATGGGGTTTGTCTCCTGGGGAAGGATGGTCGTCACAGGCCATCTGTCGGGCCTCGGTGCGCCATTGTTCGCCGGCACCACTATGGAATCAAGCCCGCCCGCCAATACCCGATATCGCGTTTTTTGATAATGGCGTCTCTCGCCCTCCAGGAATTGCACCATGGCCAAGCTCGATCTCGACTGGATCGCCGTGTTCGACGCGGTCTACCAGACCGGCAGCGTGTCGAAGGCGGCCGAACGGCTGGGGCTGGCACAGGCCGCAGCCAGCACCATGCTCAACAAGCTGCGTGCGCACTTCGACGACCGGCTGTTCACACGCACCGCGCGCGGCATGCAGCCGACGCCGCATGCCGAACGCATCCGCCCCCACCTGCGCGAGGCGCTGCAGCAACTGGAGGCCGCGCGTGGCAGCCGCGCGGCGTTCATGCCCGCGACGGCGCAGCGCAGCTTCCGTATCTGCATGACGGACATCAGCGAGGTCGTGCTGCTGCCTGCTTTGCTCGACCACCTGCGCCGCGTTGCGCCTGGCGTGCAACTGGAGACGGAGATCGTCTCGACCGAGAGCGGCCGGCGGCTGGAGAACGGCGAGGTCGACCTGGCGGTGGGCTTCATGCCGCAGCTCGACGCGGGCTTCTACCAGCAAACCTTGTTCATGCAGAACTTCGTCTGCCTGGTCGCGCAAAGCCATCCGCGCATCGGCGCGCGGTTGACGAAGAAGCGCTTCGAGACCGAAGCGCATGCGGTGATCTCATCGTCGGGTACCGGCCATGCGATCGTCGACAAGACCCTGGCGCAGCTGGGCGTGCAGCGCCACGTGGTGGCACGGCTGTCGAGCTTCCTGAGCGTGGCGCGCATCGTGGCGCACACCGAGCTGATCGTCACCGTGCCGCGCGTGCTCGGCGAAGTCCTGGCCACGCAGGAGCCGGTGCGGCTGATGGAGTTGCCCTTCACCCTGCCGGCCTACGCCGTCAAGCAGCACTGGCACGAGCGCTTCCACGCCGAGCCGGGCAACGCCTGGCTGCGGCGCACGGTGGCGCAGCTGTTCGGGGGCGGGTGAGCCGCGCAACGGCGAGCGCGGGATGCTGCGCCCGCACATAATCCGCTTCCTCCGCCCCCCCACGAACAATCCGCCATGTCTTCCATTACCCTGCGCTTCCTGGCCGAACCCAACACCGTCAACTTCGGCGGCAAGGTCCATGGCGGCACCGTCATGAAGTGGATCGACGAGGCGGGCTACGCCTGCGCCACCAGCTGGTCGAAGCGCTACTGCGTGACGGTGTTCATCGGCAGCATCCGCTTCCACCGGCCGATCATGATCGGCGACCTGGTCGAAGTCGAAGCGCGCCTGGTCTACACCGGCCGCACCAGCATGAACATCTCGGTGGAAGTGCGCAGCGGCGACATGAAGGGCGGCGGCATGCACAAGACGACCGAATGCCTGATCGTCTTCGTCTCGGTCGATTCGCACGGCCAGCCGCTGCCGGTCGACAGCTTCGTCCCGGCCACGCCGGGCGAGATGGCGCTGGCCGAGCGCGCGCGTGCGCACCTCGATGCGAGCCGCGCCGCGGGCGCTTCGGCCCCGGCGCCAGCGCCCACCGACAACTGAGGTTCAGGCGGGCAACACTGTCCCGCGCGCCTCGCCCAGCCTGATGCGAGCCGCGCCGCAGGCGCCGACCGGTTGGCAAGCGCAGCCCCAGTCGGGTTTCCCTCCGAAGCCTGATCCACAGCGGCTCACGCCCATGGCCGCCCCTGGTCATCGTGCAGATCGGTCAATGTCACGTCGACCAGCCCCGAGGACCGGACCTGGTTGGCGTTGTCCAGCCACAGCCAGCTCAGCTGGTGTGCTCCGATCTCCAGGTGTTGCGCCTTGGGGTCCGGGAAGTGCTGGCCCTGCTCCACATACGCAAAACCGCGATCGCCTGCGTTGTAGACCTTCGCCAGCGGATGGTCCGGTCGCACCTGTCCGACCCACACGCCGGTTCGGGGGCAAGGGCGTGCGCCGTTGCACCGTAGCACGGGCTCCGGCACGCGGGTGTCGCGGGCGATGCCCTGCACGACCAGGGGGTGCGCCGGCGCAGCGGCGAGCAGGACGGCTTCGCCCAGGTAGTGCCAACTCGCAGGGTTGACCCGGGCGTACTCGCCCATGCGTCGGCGGTCGGTCGCGCCGAAGGTCTCGCCCTTGGCATAGCGCAGGGGAACCTGAAGGTCGTTCCATTCGCGCTGGAATGCACGGCCCACATCCTTCACCCGTGCGATCCAGTAGCCGCTGTAGGGCACCACGGCTTGTTCTGACTGGAGCACGATGAGGTAGCGGCCGCCGTAGTTGAGCGGCTGGGCGACGCGTTCGGCGGCTGGTGGCAGGGGCTGGCGCGCCAAGCCATAGCCTTGCGGAATGTGGGCACGGCCGGTGCGCTGCGAACCGGCGCTGGGCGGGGTCTTGGGCACGGGCACCAGCCGCTTGGCGGCATCGATCAGGGTCTGGGGGTCGCCATCCCACATGGGGAGGTCGGCGGGGGGTAAAGGCAGCACCTTGTCCAGGTTGGGCAGGCGGAGGTCGGGGTTGCGTTCGAGGGCGTCGGCAAGGTCGCTGTAGCGGTCGGCACGGGCTGTATCGATCCTGTGTCCGTTCAAAGGCTCGGCATCACGAAAGGTTGCAGACAAGTAGCCTGCACTTTGTGAACTACCGAATTTCACTGCATCGTGGAGGATGTTGAGGGCGTGAGCGTAGTACGGGGCGGTTTCGCCGGGCGTGAGCCCCAGTGACATGCCCAACTTAAAGGCACCGTCCCCATTGGCCTGTGCATAGCTACATTCCAACATCTTGAGACCCACCTTCTCGTTGCCCCAGAACCCTTGGCTTGGGTTGTCATAGGTGGCATCCAACTTCTCACCCAAGAAGGCTTGCGCCGCCGCACTCCCCATGTCCGCCGCCAGTTGCCAGAACCCATAGGCCCGGCTGGTGTCACCCTTCACACCGATGCTGCGCTGGTGGTACGTGCCCATCTTGTCGAAGGCCGCCGGCACGCCTTGCTTCATCAAGCCTTCGACGATCTGCACCGCCTTCTCGGTGTCCTGGTCAACGCCCAGGCCCTGCTCGTACAGGCCCGCCAGATTCAAAGCAGCTTTCCAGTGCCCCAGGTCCGCCGCCTGCCTCCACAGAACGGCAGCCTTCGCGTAGTCGCGTTTGTCTTCGGTCCACGACCGCTCGTAGCGAGTCACGGCCATGCCCTCCTGGAAGAGCGCGTCCGCCTCCGCGGTGATCGGTGGATTCGCGTCGGCCTCGTACTTGCAGATGAAGTCGGCCCGGTGCGGATCGAAGACCTTGAGATTCATGTTGCGGGGCAGGCTACTCATGGTGCAGGCAATCAGACTGAAGGAAGTAAAGGCAGTGGCCAGCAGCAAGGCGGGCCAACGAGGGTGAGGTAGTCGGGGCATGCTCATCCGAAGCGGATCGTGCTGGTGCGGTCGTCAAAGAACTTGACGAGGGAACATGTGAGAGGTCGGCCCTTTTTCTTACCGAAGAAATTGTTCTGGGCATGTTGTTCCCACTTCCTAAACGCGTCCTTCAACACCTTCTGATCCGCGGGGTCTGTTCCCCCATCCATGCCCTTGATCCCCTCCGTGTGCTGCGCCCACACCCGCCGCCTCAGCGCCGTGGCCGCCGCCCAGTTGTCGCTGGCCATGTTGATCTCGCTGTCCACCGCGAAGCTGCGCAGGTTCAGGTTGGCGCTGCCGAGCGTGAAGAACGCGTCGTCGATGATCATCAGCTTGCTGTGGATGTAGATCTCCCGATAGCGCTGGGCCGTGGCCTGCTGGAGTTGCTTGCTGCGGTCGGGCGGCTGGGGGATGGGCGCCCGGGTGTCCGTGTGGCTCTCCCACCCGCCCAGCGACACGTTGCGCGCCTGCGCCGCCGCGCGGTCGGCCTCGGCACGGCCGCGCTCGCGCAGCGCCTTCTCGTAGTCCTGCCGTTCCTGCTCGGCCTGCCGGCCCACCTTCGTGTTGCCCAGTGACCATTCCCGGTCGTATGTCCACAGGCTGCAGACGAGGGTGCGCATGCCCAGGGTGTTGGCCAGTTGGTCGCGCACGGCCTGGGCGTCCTTGCCGCCGCTGCTGGCCTGATGGGCCTTCGCCAGCTCGGACAGGGGCTGGGCGTAGGGCGGCGACATCGGGAATGGCAATCCCTTGGCCTCGAAGGACTTCTTCTTGGCCCGGTAGTCGGCCATGTCCCGCTCGTACTGCGCATGGGCGGCCAGTTCCTGCTGGATGCGCCTGTCCTGCTCCGGCATGGAGTCGCCCTGCCCGAGGTCGGTCACGACGTCATGGGTGCGCGGCACCATCTGCCCGCGCTCGGGCGTGGGGGTGACCGCCATCACATGCAGCGTGGGGACGCGGGTCACCGGCACACCGGCTGCGCCCAGGCCTTGCACGTATTTCTTTCGCAGGTCCTTGAGGTAACGCGCCCACTCGCTGTTCTGGAAGTACTGGTTCTCGATGTAGATGAAGTGGCGCGCGAAGCTGCTGGCCTGGTAGTACGTGCGCTCGATGGCGCGCTCGATGGCACCATCGGCGCGGGGCAAGGTGCGCACGATCTGCACTCGCTGGTAGGGCCACCGTGTGTGCTGCGTGAGGTTCTTCGGCACCTTGTCGAGATCGACGCGGCGCGCGTCGTTGCTGCCCGCGCAAGCGTCCTGCTGGCGCGCCGTGTTCCAGGCTTCGACGAAGTTCTTGAAGACCGGGGCGATGGCCTCGCCTTCGATGCGGCACACGAAGTCCTGATAGGGCTTGAGCGTGGCCTGCCCCGAACTGGCGTATTCCCAGCCCGAGCCGACGGAGTGGTCCGCGCCGTCGCCCTCGTGGTTCTGGCCGCGCAGCGGGTCGTTGAAGGTGTGGGCGGGCGTGTCCCAGTAGTCGGTGACGGAGTTCAGGCCCATGACGTACGCCACGGGCGGTGCGTCGGCATCCGTGCTGTCGTAGTCGATGACGATGGTCTTCTGGTGATGGGTTGAGGCCAGCTCCAGCGATGTGTTCTCGGCGGCGGTCCGGGGACTGGCGCCATATCCCATGCCAGCGTTCAAGCTGGCCACGACATCGGCGTGGTGGCTCCCGCGCGTGCGCAGCGACAGGCCTTCGATCCTGCCGGCGACGGTGTCGTGGTACCAGACGGCGTTGAACGTCTCTCTCCGTGCTTGGGGTGAATGGTCACGTCGGGCGTCGGCGGGTGCGCCCAGCGGGGTGTCGGCGCCCCGCGCATAGGTGTCGCCAGGCTGGCTCTTGCTGCCCTGGCTGCTCTTGTAGCCAGGCATGTTGTTCATGGCGAGGTTCAGCAGGGGGTCATGCCAGACCAGCAGGCGCACCTTGACGCTCCTTCGCGCCGCGGCCCGCAGCAAGTCGCCGTAGGTGGTGCTGGTGTCGTCGGGGGACGTTCCCCCGCGTGGCCAGGTGCCGCCTTTGGTGCCACGTACCAGTTCCATGGCGGGGTCGAAGCCCCAGGCAATGATGTCGATGCTTCTGCGCGCGCGCTGGATGTCGGCAGCAATCTTTGCGAAGCTCTCCTGGCCACACAGGAACACGGCCAGGTTGTTGAAGTGAAAGATCGGTGTCCCGGCGTCTTCGGCCGATTCGAGCAGCCACTGCGCGCATCCGGTGGCCGTGCGCGTGTGGTCGCTCAGCGGGACGGTGGCCTTGTGTTGGGTGTCAGGAGCGGACATGGCGGCACTCCGATCTGTCGCTCGCGATGCCGAGGTGACCGCATCGCCGCCAAGGCCCCC
>CALRYR010000002.1:0-32328 GCA_943372425.1 Variovorax sp. YR752
AAGTTCACCGAGGTGATGGCACCGCTGGCCGACAAGCTCAACGCCGGCCTGGGCGCGTCGCGCGCCGCGGTCGACGCGGGCTACGCGCCGAACGACTGGCAAGTGGGCCAGACCGGCAAGATCGTCGCGCCGCAGCTCTACATCGCCGCAGGCATCTCCGGCGCGATCCAGCATCTGGCCGGCATGAAGGACTCCAAGGTGATCGTCGCGATCAACAAGGACGAGGAAGCGCCGATCTTCTCGGTGGCCGACTACGGCCTGGTGGCCGATCTGTTCGTCGCCGTGCCGGCGCTTGTGACAGCCTTACCAAACACTGCATAGCCCTATTGGAGAACTTCGAGGCCGCACTCTTGCCGCGATCAGTCTAAGGGCGTCCATGAATAGTCTGAATGAAATCATAGGCGACTCATCGGAGCGCGAAGGCAACTCGGCGCAGGGTTCGGGCCGATGGCTCTGACGAGGAACGAGGTGTTGAGGGCTCGGATACACAGGTGAAGTGCCTGAAGCACCCGCCTCGCTGCTCAAACTCCGCCCGAGAACGCATCCCTGGGAAAGATGCCGGACTTGCGCAACGTCTTGATGCCGCGCGCCCACAGCCCATCCGGCTGCCGCCAGATCGCAGACTCGCTGCGGGCATTCTTGACGTGCTGGTAGCTGGGCTGGCCTTTGTGCAGCGCCACCGCATCCTTGAGGCTGCTGTCGCGCACCAACGCCACGAAGTTGCGACGCTCAAACTCGCTCAGGCCATCGAGGGCCTGCAACTCGACGAACACGAAACGCTGAAACCGCCGAGCCCCTACAGTCAGCAACCGATTCGCAGCGCACCCGACCTTCATGCCTCGTATTTCAACGCGCATCGTGGGCGGCATACCGGCTGCGACTTCCAGCTGCTTGATGCGGGCAGCCTTTTTCAGCGACTCGTTGGGTTCGCCTTTGCGGCGTCCGCCACGATCTGGCGCAGCACCTCATCGCGCTTGTTGTACACGGCGGCAATGTAGTCGCGGCCCATGCTGCCGAAGTTGATGGCCTGGAAGCGACCGCCCTTCATCGTGTTGCCAAAAACGGTTACTGGTGGACGCCTCTCAGCACCCGCCAGCCAGGGCCCCGTAGCCCAACTGGGTGCACCAACGTGCAACCACAACCAAGATCAAAAAAGGGGGGTAAGAACCGGGGTTGGCACAAAAAAGCCACCCGATGGTGGCCATTTCATTGGGGAATCTCAAATTTGTTGGCGGAGAGTGTGACCGCGAAGAATGCCGCATTCATGCGCCCCGCAAACCCCCAGATCAGTTCTACCGGCCATACAACAGGCCATAAAAATTCAATGCTTGAATGCCAGATCGATCGGTGTCGACCTCGAAGGCAACACCTCGGTCCCGTTGCGCATGTCTGCTTTTCATCGATTGCTATCGATCGACAAAATAACGTCAAAAGCCCGATATGCGCTAACTTGCGGTCATGCATGCAGGCAGACATCGTTCGGTGGCACTTAGAGCCTTCTGCCCTACTTGGCCAGTTCTGCAAACAGATCATCCAATTGCGGATTACTGGTCATTGGCAGCAAGCGCTTAATAGTTCCAGCCTGGTTGATCTCCAATCGCGCGTAGTGCTCGCCACCAGCGTTAGCGTGCTTACGGATCAGCTGAATTCGGCCGAATAACGCGCCGTGCTTTTGTGCAAACCTGGCGAGGCCGACGGCCTTCTCAAAGTTGTCGGCAAGGCTCGGGTCATGGGGCTCAAGGATGTCGACATCAAAGGTCTTATGCGTCTTGCGCACGACCACTAGGTCCGGGAACATCGGCCGGACGTCGCCGCCAGTCTCGTAGGGGATCTCGAGCGACCAAGGCTTACGGTCCACGTTCCTAAGCCAGCCCAGCACGGCCTCATTCGCCAGTTCTTCCTTGATCACGCCTGCCTCCCAGGTTCCAAGCTCTGCCCGGAACTTCCCGTCGGCCTCAACGAAGAGGTGGCGTTCCCAGATCGGATCGCTCGGCTTGCGCCGGAAATCGATCGAATCCGGAAGGTGCCAGGGCACCTCACTCGGCGTCGCGGTGGCCAGCCGGAGCTTCTCGTAGGCTACTCGCCGATGCTCTTTGAGCTTGTGGATGGCCTTCTTGTGCAGGTCGTACATCGCATCAAAGGCCACACCCGAGCGCTTCTCAAGTTCGCTCATCTGAGCCGCGTCGCGTGCCAGCACGATCGCCTCGACCTTGACATCGAAGGCATCGCGCTCAGCGTGCGCGCGCCAATAATCCATCTGCAATCCATGGCTGAATGCTCGACCGGCCTCCTCGAACAAGCGATCGATGTCAGCGCTTGAGGCGCCAATCTGGTAGTCCGGCCCGGGCTCGGAGACGTTGGTTCCGTTTTGAACCTCAAGGGTCCGCAAGCCCACATGGGTGAAGGCCTTGGCTGCAGCTTCAAAGTGGCCGGCACCCTTCAGCGCTGCGACTCGATCCTTCATCCACTGCACGATCTGAGCCTTTGCCTTGCCCCAGGCCTCCTCGTCGATCTCGTCTAGGGTCAGGCCGCGCGAGAGTGCCATGAATCTGCGCATAGGGCCTTGCGCACGTGCTGCGTTCACGCGGTAGGTCAAGAGTTCGTCCATCGCCGTGAAAAGGGCTTCGGTCCCGGTGCGGCGCTTGAGTACGACCAGTTCACGACTGGAGCCGGTCTCAGCCGGAGGCACTTCTTCTTGGTTATGCAGAGCGGCGACGACGCCCAGTACCGCCTGCGTATCGAAGTAGGGCAGGAATAAGTGCACATCGTTTAGCGCCGCGTCCTTCTCGATCCGCCGTGCCAAAGGGGTGCGCACCATGCGGCCAAGCAGCTGGGCGATATAAGTGTGATCTTCAGCCCGCCGGAACGACATCATGACTTCCGCGCGCGGGCAGTCCCATCCAGTAGACAGGCTGGTCTTGAAGAACACCACGCCGATATTCTTGTCCGCATCGATGCGCGAGGCCTCCACTTTGCGCACGCGTCGGCCGCCCAAGTCCAGATCGCCGGTATCGTGCAGCGCGTGCGCGACCTCGCCTTCTTTGAGACGACGTCCGATCGCGCTCTCAATGACGGTCAATGCTTCAGCAAGATCAGTCCTGGTCAATAGCCGGTCGGTACCGTTCTCCACCTGTACCACCAACACCGGCCAGACGACCGTCTCTCTTTCGTCTTTGCAGTAGGCGTCCCAGGCTGCGGTCATCTGGTTCCAGCGACGCGCCGCCTCCTGCAGCAAACCCATCTCCGCTGTTGTGGCCGATTCCGGGTGGTGGATCAAGATGCGGTCCTTTAACAGGCCCGACTTCCGTACCTCCTCGGTAGGAATGGCGACCTTGTGCACCGTGTGCGGTGCGTGTTCCAGCAGATCCATGAAGCGCTTGGGCGTGGCGGACACACCGATCACTAGCGGCATCTTCACCAAGCCTGATTCGGAGTGACCCAGAAGAAAGCGCTGCATCAGCGTCTGTGCAGCCTGCGCGCTGCGGCCCGAGGTCATGCCGCGGTGGGCCTCGTCGATCACGACGTAGAAGCGGTCAGGGATTGCGCGCGCGGTGTTGGTCAGGGTCTCCCAGATCAAGTGCTGCCGCCCATCGCCTCGGTTCGTAAGCGGCTGGTTCACTGCGAGCTTCTGTGTGTTGATGAAGTAAATGCGCCCACCTTGCAGCCTCGACGCATCGAAATGAGCGTCGATAGTGATCAGCTGATTGACGCGATAGACCTTGTCGGACTTATTCTCGATCTTGAGCCTGGTTTGCTCGTTCAGTTCGGGCATGTCCGAGACCCAAAGGATCACAGCATCCTGCTGTGGTGCCCAGTCCAGCGGCCATGCAAGTTCGTCGTCGGGTTGGTCAAGGATGGCCTCGAACAGCGCCGTCATGATGATCGTCTTGCCACTGCCAGTGGGTGCGGAAAACGCAATCGCCTGCGGGTTGTCGGTGGTGGCAAATTTGCGCGCGGCGACAATCCGCTCGCGCAGTTGGTGCAGGGCCTCCCGCTGGAAGTCAAAAAGTGAGATTCTCATGGTCGCACCCCCGTTACATCGCCCGGAACCGATGCGCCAGTGCTTGCCCTATGCTGGTTTTGATTGATCATGAAGTTGAGCAAGTAATCGCGGTACAACTGCAAAACCTGCAGATCGGGGTTGGCCTTTTCGGCGATCTCACGAATCTCAGTGGCGATGTTCTTGAATGACTCATCGGCGTCAGTAACGACAAAGACATGAGACAAGCCCTTCCTTCCTCGAATTGATTTAAGCAGGAGCGGCACTCGAGTTTCGTCGAGCAGCACTACGAAGTTGCTGCTATCGGGCGCAAACAGGGCCGGCTCCGCCTCTCCGCGTTTCAATTCGGGCCGATGCCCCGCCGCACCAGCCTTGAGCCACAGCAGCGGAAGGATTTCGCAGAACGCGCGTCGCAGCGATACTCGCTCGGCCTCAAGGAAATCGAGCTTGAAGTAAGCGAGATTCGTTTTGAAGCCGATGCTCATGGGGCGCCGGTCCTCCTCCGGCACAAATAGCGGACCCAGCAGGTCTATGACCTGTCCCTTGAGTTGGTCAAACACCCGCTTGGTGGGGGTGACGATGTAGAAGTCTGTGATGTGATCCTGGCCGTCCAGCGCCTCCACCCAATCGTCAGCTTTCGAGGGATCAAAAAGCACGCTCGCCTTGTGCTGCTCCGACACAATGAACGAGCAGTGCTCCTTGACTAGCGTCTGTGGCAATGCATCAATGAGCGCAACAAGCTGCTTCTTTTTGAGAGTGCTGTCCAGGGCCATAGGGTCGACAAAGCCAACTTGTACAAATCGACGCCCTTTTTCGCGTTCCACATTCCTTCCGGTGTAGTAGTCACCCGTAAGCACCGTGCCATCGTCGCGTCGCCCGAGAACGGTGTACTTGTTCCGTGGCCACGTCACCGATCGACAGATGCCGACCGATTCCCACTCCGCATCGCCGGGCTGCAGACCCCGGGCGGCGAGAGCAGCGGCTTCGTCTGCTGAAACCTCATTGTTCGTGACAAGAATGCAGCGGCGCTGACCGCCATCTGCAGCGTTAAGCAGGTTGACCGCATTGAGTGTGGTGCCGCTTCCGGCGAAGAAGTCGAGAACCAGTCCATTTGGCTTCTGGCCGACAGTTAGGCGCAGCGTGTCTACGACTGAGTAGAGCGATTTAGGGAAGGGGAAGGTTTTGCCAGGCAATATGGCGCCGACCAAGTTGGTACCGTGCCATCCAGCGTGATGCGTGGGGCGATTCCAGACCGTCTTAGCAACTGTTTTGCGACCGTACGCCGCTTCTGGATTCGGCGAAACAACGACGGCACCCTGCAAGTCTCGGCCCAAGATCAGGATCTCTCCCGTTTCGATCTTCTGGATTGCAGATTTTCCAAGGTACCAGATCGTTCCTCGCCCCTGATCGGAGCGGTACTCTCCCACCCGAACAAAGCCCTTCTTTGCCAGCTGTCGGAGGTATTCAGGCGATGCGCGCCAGTTTCCTTCAGAGCCATCGCTCTTTAGCGGCCAAACCGCAGTAGCACCATCGGGCACCTGCCAAGCATCGCGAGGCGTTCCAAGGGGTTTTGAGTCACCGGCTCCGACAAACTCTCGAGATTCAGGTTGAATGTATACGGGATAGAAAAGCGCGTGACGATCGACGCGCCGAGAGTTCGTCCCACTGCGAAGGAGTGATTCCCAACGCACGGTGCTTGGGTTATGGGAGGGCTTGTCATTGAGCAGGTCATCTGCGACCAAAGGAGGCTCAGCAGCGCCCATAAAGAGGAAATACGCATACTCCTCAACTCGTGCAAGCTGCTGCTTTCTAGTCTGACCAGGCGCATTGATCACGATCGTGACCATTTGCATACGAGCCTCTGGGAACATTTTCTCTAGCAGCATGCCCAGGTGCAGGTATTCTTTCTCGTCCACCGTTACGACGAGCACAGAGTTGTCCGGGTTGAGCAGTCGCTTGGCTAGCTCAAGTCGCCTCTCCATGAACGCAAGCCACTTGCTATGCCGCCAACTGTCGTTGCCGTCGACATAGTCGTTGTTGTATTTCCAGTCGCGCGCACCGGTGTTGTACGGCGGGTCGATGTAGATGCAGTCCACCTGCCCTGCGTACAAATACTCCAGCAACTGCAGCGCGTGGTAGTTGTCGGCTTCGATCAACGTATGCCAAGGCGCATCCTCCGGGCCGTTAGCCACGGCGTCAATCGGGACCAGCGACGGAAAGATCGGCTCGCCGAACTGACGAACGACCAAGAGTTCGTCGAGAGCCCATTGAGAAACGGCAATAGGCGCGTCTCGATCGATTGTGCGTCCCGAGACCTGATGAGTCTCCTTCCCGGGCTTCACGCAGAGGGCCATGCCATCCTTGATCTGCTGGACCTTCCAAACGTCCTTCATAGACCCATCGCGCCCGCAAACCAGATCGCCTCGGCGCGGCCTGGCCTTGTGCAGTGGCAGCAGCTCCGGAAGATGGTCCTCGAACACGAGGCCGAATTTGGTCTTCTTCGATGCGTTGGCCCATTCGGCCGCCAGTCGATCGCGTAGACGCGGGTCGCTGACTTGCGAAATCAAGTCGTTGATAGCTGACAAGTGGAGTTCTCGTTTCTGGTTTTACCGGTCGATTGGCGGGGCGATCCCGATGTGGCAACCACAGCGATTTGCGACTTAGTGGAGCTTGCCAAGCGGTGGCGCCGACCAACCAATAGGCAGGTAGATCGGATCGTGCCGCGCGCGGCAAGCATAAGCGACCGGTTCCGGCGCTCGCAGCTCCTCTGCAGTCGAACGCTTTCCCGTAACCATTCTGAAGCTTCGCTCGCATCCAAACAGCGAACGACCGTTTCTCGCCAGCCGTTGCCGTACGTGTCAACCTCCTCCCGACACAGCCGGCAGCCCGAACGGCTCAGACTCAGAATGCATAACGAAAGACAAACCCGTAGAAACCGGTAATAAGCCGGCCTCTGCACTGAACCCGCAGCACCCGCACCTGCGCGCCTTTAACCTCGCCGACGAGGTCGTAAAAACAACTACCTGAAGCGAGCGGGCTCGGTGGGGGTTAGACCGCGCGCTGGCGGCCCGGGCCGGGTCGGCCGATCGGTCGGCGGCACGGTCGCGCCAGATCGGCGCAGGACGGGGCCTACCGAGCCCGAGCAGGCCCCTCGCCGCACGCGGCAGGGGTGGCGGCGTTAGCAAAGAAAAAGGGCGCCATGGGCGCCCTGCGGGGTTTGAGGTTGTGCCGGTCAGGGCGCGGCAAGCGTCGGCGGGGCGGTGAATCGCACCAACTCTTCACCGGCCCAGTCGTTCAATTCGCGGAAGCGCTGCATCAGCGGCCGAATCTCGTTGTCAATGAAGACACGCAGCGCGTCAGGCGCGTTGCCGAAACCGCCGGCGTTGGTCGGCACGATGCCCAACAGGCCCGGCGGCACACGGTGGGCGGCCAGCACGTCGTCCTTGCTGACGTTCTTGATCGCGGCAAAGTCGTCTTTCGCCGCCACCTCGCTCACCGGGATCAGCTTCAACCCATCGGCCTTGCCGCCCGGCATGTGCAGGAACAGGTTTCGGAAGTTGCCCGGCCCCTTCGAACTCTTCAGCGCATCGCGCAGCGCCGTCGAGTCCTTGTCATCGACCTGCCCCTCGGTCAGGTACAGGATGAAGCCGGCGTGCGAGCCGTTCGCGTAGTACTTGCGCCGGAACATGGTGGCCGCTTCGCTCAGCCAGGCCGAATGCAGCGCGCTCAAGTACTCGGGCAGGCCATAAATCTCCTGGTTGATGTCGTCTTCGCGAAGGTGGAACACCGACCCCTGCCTGAATTCGTGCTCTTCCTGCCAGCTGCGCACGAAGAAATAGCGCCCGTCTTCCTCGCCGCGCCGCGTGTACTTGGCCAGCGAGTGCTTCATTGCCATCGCGCGGCCGGTGAAGGCGCGCGGCTCTTCGAGGTACGCATTGCCGAAGACAAGGAAGTCCAGCGCCCACGCCCCGAACGCCGCACTCGACAGCCGCGGGTGCGGCACGAACATCGCCTTCAACAGGTTGCGCTTCAAGTAGATCGCCGACCCATGGTGCGGCGACGCCCGGAAGGCGCTGGCCAGCCCATCCCACGGCAGCGGCGGCTCATACCAGCGGCCGTTGAACATGCTCTCGACGTAGTCCAGCAGTTGCAGCCGGTTCACCGGTTCCGGGTCGCCGAAGCTGTACGCCGCAACCGCACCGGCACCTTGCGTGGCGAGTTCGGTCGACGCCGCCGGCGCCGAGCCATGGGTGACCGTGCGGGCCTTGCGCTTGCTCATTGAAAAATCTCCATTCGGGAACTGCCGCCGATCACGTCGCCGGCCAGTGTTTCGTTGTCCAGCGCGTGCATCGTTGCCCACGCCAGGTCTGCATGGCCTGTCTCTTCCGAGCGGCCCGAGTCATAGGTGACGTTCCGGCCGCTGGCCGTCATCACCCGCTTGATCGCCATGAAGGCCGCCGCGATGTCGACCGCGCCTGCGTCGAACTCCAGCCGGCCCTTGTGGATGACCTGCTGCGCCTTCAACACCAGGCGCTGCTTTACCTCGATGCTGTACTGGTAGCCCTTCACCTGTGGGAAGAACTTCCTCACGATCTGGTGCACACCCTCACCGAGGCCCGTCTTGTCGATGCCGATGTGCACCACGTTGTATTGCAGGGTGATGCGCTTGATCGCCTCGGCCTGCGCCTCGAAGTCGGAGCCCTTGAACTGCTCACGATGCAGGATCCGAAACTTGCCGCCGGCCACCCGCGGCGGTGCGACCACCACCAGCGCCGCCGCATCGCCCTTGTCCGACGGGTCGTAGCCGACCCACACCGGGTGGTGCGCATAGGGCCGCAGCCACAGCGGCTTCACGTCGCTCCACATCTCCCAGCTGTCGACCATGCACGCCTGCATCTGTGCCAGCGTGAACAGCGACAGGCTGTCGTCGATGAACTGGCACATGAACAGGTTCGCGAACTCGTCGACGCTGTATTCCTCGCGCAGCTCGGCGATGTCGAACAGGTCGAAGCCCAGCGCGACCGCGTCTTCCACAGTGACGATGTCGCGCCACTTGCGATCCAAGCCCAGCGAGCCGCCGCGCAGCGCCTTGTGGCTGGTGTTGATGCGCACGTGATCACGCTTGGCCCGGCCCTTGTTCCTGTCATCGCCGGTCCAGAAGCCATAGGCCTCGTGCGACATCGCCGAGGGCGTCGAGAAGTAGGTCTTGCGCCAGTGCTTGTGCGACGCCATCGCGCTCGCCAGCTTGTTGATCACGCGGAAGCGCGGCACCCAAAAGAACTCATCGAAGTAGAAGTCGCCGTGGTATGACTGCGCCGTCATCGCGTTCGTGCCGAGGAAGATCAACTCCGCACCGTTCGACAGCTTGATGTTCTCGCCCTTGAGCTCGACGTCGACCTCTTTGGCGAAGTCCACGATGTAGCTGCGGAACTGATGCGCCTGTGCCTTCGACGCCGACAGGAAGAGCTTGTTGCGCCCCTCGCGCGCCGCCGATAGCAGGGCCTCGCGAGCAAAGTAGAACGTCGCGCCGATCTGCCGCGACTTGAGCAGCATCCGCGTGCGCTGCATCTGCTGGTCGAACCAGTTCTGATGAAACGGGAAGTTCGACTCGCGCAGCTTTTCCTCGAGCAGCGCGACCTGCTCTTCGCTGAACTCATTGCGCTTCGGCTTGCGCTTGGGCGCCGCGTTGCGCGCGGCAATCGCCGGATTCAGGTCGCCCTCTTTGCCGGTCTGTTGGTACTTCTCGACGCGTGCGGTGCGCTCCAACTGGCGCCCCAGTAGATCGATTTCTTTGAAGTCGCCACCGGTCTTGTCGGTCTTCAACACCAGCTGGATCAGGCGCACTTCGAGCGCACCATTCACTCGGTCCAGCGGCTGCGCGTCATCCCAGCGCTCGGCATCCTTCCACCCGTAGACCGTCGACGCTGGCACGCCCAGGTGCTCCGCGATCTGTTTGCATCGCCAGCCGGTCCAGTACAGAAACCGGGCCGCGGTGCGGGGTTGCGCGGCAGGCGTCAACGTGGCAATCTGCCCTGACTCAGTCCCCGCCACGCTGCCAGACGGCGCAGCAGAATCCGCCTCAATCCCAGCGCCACGAGCCCGCCCACGCTTGCGCGGCGCGGCTTTCTCAGCGGCGGAAACACCCCGGCCGACACGGCCGGATGCAGCGGATTTGATGGGCATGCCGTCGAGGTTGCCCGCGCGCGCGAAACGTCGCCATCACGTCCAACAGTCCCCGGCACTGCCACATTCGGCGCGCCTTGAGCGCGCACGGCACCACGGACACCATTGGCTGGCACGTCGCAACACCAACGCGACAACCCATCAACCAGCAGCGAGCCAAGCCAATGACCACCACCGCCAAAAAGCCGGTTTCCAAGTTCTTCCGCGTCGCCGTCGAAGGTGCGACCAGCGATGGCCGTGTCATTGACCGCGAGATGCTCGCGCAGATCGCCGCCAGCTACAACCCAACGGTCTACGGCGCGCGCATCAACATCGAACACCTGCGCGGCTACAGCCCGAACAGCGACTTCCGCGCGTACGGCGACGTGCTGGCCGTCAAGACTGAGGATGTCGAAATCGGCGGCTCCAAGAAGCTCGCACTCTTCGCACAGATCTCGCCCACCGATGACCTGATCGAACTGAACAAGAAGCGCCAGAAGATCTACTCTTCGCTCGAAGTCCGCGGCGACTTCGCCGGCACCGGCAAGGCCTACCTGGTCGGCCTCGCCGTCACCGACAACCCGGCGAGCCTCGGCACCGAAGTGCTGGAATTCGCCGCCAAGAACCGGGCCGCCAGCCCTTTCGCAGCGCGCAAGGAACAGCCCGATGACCTGTTCACCGCGGCCGAAGAAATCACTCTCGAGATCGAAGACGCCCCCGACGACGGTGCCCTCGCCAAGTTCCGCGGCGTGATCGCCGGCGCCCTGGCCAAGTTCGGCGTGAAGAGCACCACCGACGACGCGCGCTTCGCGGCCGTCGCCGAGGGCTTCACGCAGCTCGGCGACGCCTTCGCCGAGCACGTCACTGATGCCACGAAGCAAATGGCCGCGAACGGCCAGGCGATCACCGAACTCAAGGCCCAGCTCAAGGCCATGCAGGACAAGTACGCCGCGCTCGACAACCTGAACGCCGACACGAAGCGCCCACCGGCCACCGGCGGCGCCGGCACCGTTCAGACCGACTGCTGATCCGCGCAGCCCGTCCCCAAGGCATCCACTCAACACCCACCAAGGCAGCAACACTATGCGCAAAGAAACCCGCCTCGCTCTCACCGGCTACATGACGCAGCTGGCCACCCTCAACGCCGTCGCCAACGTCACGGAACGATTCAACGTCGTGCCGCGCGTGCAACAGACGCTCGAAACCAAGATGCAGGAGTCGAGCGCGTTCCTGCAGAGCATCAACCTGATCGGCGTCACCGAGCAGGTCGGCGCAAAGGTGGGCGTCGGCGTCTCCGGTCCCGTCGCAGGCCGCACCGACACCACCGGCGCCGGCACCCGCCAGCCGCGCAACGTGGTCGCACTCGACAGCAACGAATACCGCTGCGTGCAGACCAACTTCGACACCTTCATCCGCTACGCGACGCTCGACGCATGGGCCGGTTTCCCCGACTTCCAGAACCGGGTGCGAGACGCCATCCTGCGCCGCCAGGCGCTGGACCGCATGACCATCGGCTTCAACGGCACGAGCGTGGCACTGACCACCGACCTCGTTGCCAACCCTCTGCTGCAGGACGTGAACAAGGGCTGGCTGCAGAACCTGCGCGAAGGCGCACCGGCGAACGTCGTGTCCACTGGCGACACCACGCCTGGCAAGGTCATCGTCGGCGCGGGTGGTGACTACGCCAACCTCGACGCCGTCGTCTTCGACGCCATCACGCTGCTCGACGAATGGCATCAGCAAGACCCGGGTCTCGTCGCCATCGTGGGTCGCAACCTGATGCACGACAAGTATTTCCCGCTGGTCAACGCCGACAACGTGCCCTCCGAGACGCTCGCCGCCGACATCGTCATCAGCCAGAAGCGCGTGGGCGGCATCAAGGCCGTGACGGTGCCCTTCTTCCCTGCCGGCAAGGTGATGGTGACCACGCTCGACAACCTCTCGATCTACTGGCAGCGCGACGCCCGTCGGCGCAACCTCAAGGACGTGCCCGAGCGCGATCGCATCGAGAACTACGAATCGAGCAACGACGCCTACGTGGTCGAAGACCTCGGCCGCGCGGTGCTGGTCGAGAACATCGAACTCACCGCCTGACCCGCGACGGAAAGCAGCGCGCGGGCCGTCTTTCCCACGGCCCGCGCATTGGCATCACCAGACCAGGACACTCACCATGCGCCCACTCAGCCCAGCCCAGCGCCACCGCGCTCGCATCCTGCAAGAGCAGGCCCAGGCCGTCAGCCCCTACGGCACCGAACTCGCCGGCGACGCCTACACCCTGATGCGAATCAAGTTGTCGCAGGACAAGGCCCGCATCAGCCAGGTGCAGTCGCATGAACGCCGCGCCGAACTCAAGGCCAACCTGCTGCCGGAGTACTTCGAGTGGATCGCCACCGCCACCGGCAAGGGAACTGGCGCAACCGATCAGGTACTGACGACGATCATGGTCTGGTCCTTCGACGCCGGTGCCTACGAACTCGGCCTGCAGATCGCTCAGTACGTCATCCGTCACCGCATGCCGATGGCCGACGACTACAAGCGCAGCCCGGCCGCCATCGTCATCGACGAGATGTCGAATGCGTACCTCAAGGGACAGTGGGCACCACGCACGGCGCAAACCGACGACGACGGCACGCAGCGCCTTGTCGCCGTCGACCCCAAGGAAGAAGAGCCGGCCGTCGCACGGGCCCAGGCCGCCGCCCTGCTCATCGAAGCCGAAGCGCTCACCGCCGATCAGGACGCCCCCGATCAGGCCCGCGCCAAGCTGCACAAGGCCATCGCTTACGCGGCGCTCGGCAAGGTGCAGACAGCCGAAGACCCCGACCTCACCGTCATCGAGCCTGAGGCCCTGCAGGTCGCGCTCACGCGCCTGCAGCGCGCGCTGGAACTCGACAGCAATGCCGGCGTGAAGAAGGACATCGAACGCATCGAGCGCGCGATCGGCAAAGCAGACAAGGCCGACGCCGTCGCGCAACCCGACGCCACCCAACCACCCGCTACGAAGCAAGCCAGCCCGGCCGCGAAGAAGGCCTCGGCCAAGCCGCGCAGAACCGCGGCACGCAGCAAGTAGCGCAACCGAGCACCCCACGTGCAGGGCGGCCCGTGGCGCAACGCGAAAGGCTGAGCCTTCACCGCGACGCGCCACGGCCACCGCCCACTTACACAAACCGCTGAGCCACCATGTCACTGATCGCCGCCGCCCCGCCCCTCGTGCGCACCACGCCGCCCAGCGACCCCGCGCCGCTCGGCACAGTCACGGCTGGCGCATGGTGGCCAGAGATCGACATGGCCGCGCTGCGCGACGCCATGCGGCTCGACGGCACCGTCACCGCGCAGCGCCTGCAGCCCGCCGTGCAGGAGGCCCTCGCCACCACCATCGACCTGCTCCGCACCTGGCAAGCGGCGCGTGTGGCCGAAGGCCATGCATCGCTTGCTGCCGTGCCAGCTCTGCAGATCGACGAAGAATCCGTGCACGTCCAGCGCTTCCGCCGCGCCGTCTACTGCCATGCCAAGGCCAACCTGATCGAGCGCTACAGCGATTACGACACCACCGGCCGCGCCCGCAAGGATGACCAGGAAGAAACGCGCGACGGCCAGGCAGAACAGCACCGCCGCGATGCCACATGGGCCGTGCGCGACATCCTCGGCACCACGCGCCTCACCGTCGAGCTGATCTAGCCATGCCGCGCACCGTCATCGCCCAGCAGAACGACACCGTCGATCTGCTCTGCCTGCGCCACCTGAAAGCCACGGCCGGCGTCACAGAAGCCGCTTACCGGCTGAATCCCGGCCTCGCCGACATCGGGCCCATCCTGCCGCTGGGACTCGCCGTGATCCTGCCCGACCTTCCTGCCAACACCGCGCGCGTCGAAACCGTGCAGCTCTGGGATTAGGAGTAACCGCCATGCCCACATCCACCTTCCAACCGCACACCATGACTGAACCCACCACCGCCGCAGCGGCAGCGGGCACCGCAGCCGGCTACAAGCTGGCATTGCTCTCCCTGCCGGTCATCGCCAGCCTCATCGCGTTCTGGCTCGGTGTGCGCTTCGTGCCCTTGCGGCCCGGCCATGCGTGGGATGACCTCATCAACCGCGTCATCGGTTGTCTGGTCAGTTCGTTCGTCTTCGGCACCATCGCACTGGTGCTGCTCATGCAGCACACGCCCGGCATCTTCACGGCCGGCGCCGCGCTGGCGCAGCTCGCCACCTTCCCGCGCGAGGCCGGCTTCTTCCTCATCACCGGCTGCGTCTTCGTCCTGTGCAGCATCCCAGGGCCTTGGTTCGTCGCGGCCATCTTTCTCTGGCTGGAGCGCCGCAAGGGCCGCGACATCGGGCAGATCGCTGATGACATCCGCGCCGACCTGGGCATCCAGCGCGTGCATCCAGGCACGCCGCCGCCGTCCCCACAGCCGCCACCGTCAATCAACTGACCGCTGCCATGCTCACCCTCGCCCAACTCATCGCCACCGGCGTCACGCCGGCCGTCGCACGCGTGTTCCTGCCGCACCTCGCGGAAGCGTTCAAGCGATTCGACATCGACACGCCGCGCCGCATCGCGGCCTTCATCGGCCAGTGCAGCCACGAATCGAGCGCCTTCACCCGCCTCGAAGAAAACCTCTACTACACCGACCCCACGCGCATCGCCAAGATGTTTAGTGCGCTGCGCCAGGTCGAGCAGGCCAGAGCCTACGCACGCAACCCGAAGGCGCTCGCCAACGTCGTCTACGCCGGGCGCAACGGCAACGGCAATGTGGAGTCGGGCGACGGCTGGACCTTCCGCGGGCGTGGCCTCATCCAGATCACCGGACGCGGCAACTATCGCGATGCCGCAGCCGGCACAGGCCTGCCCTGCCTGTCCACACCCGAGATCGTCGCGGAGCATGCTGCAGCAGCCATGACGGCCGCGTGGTACTGGAAGGCCCACGGCCTCAACGCGCTCGCCGACCTCTGGCAGATCGACGACATCACCCGCGGAATCAACCCAGCGATGGTGGGCCGCACCGATCGCCTCGAGCGCTGCAACCGCGCCATGGATGCGCTGCTCTCCACGACGTAGGCCACATGAACACCCTCAACATGGCTGCCGTGGCCGTCCTCGTCGCCGCTGTTTCTGGCGCTCTCGGCTTCGGCGCTGGCGACAGCAACGGCGCAGGCCGCGTGCAGCAGAAATGGGATAGGGCCATTGCCGAACAGGCGCAGGCCGAGACCGTGCAAGCCAACACCTCACGCACCAAGGAAACCAGCCATGCGGACAAAATCACCGAAGCCGTCGACACCTTCCAAGCGGAGCGCACGCCTGCACTGGCTGATGCCGCTGACCGCATCGCTCGTGCTGAGCGCCTGCAGCGCACCGCCGAAGGCCGGGCCGCTCAGTACCGAGCAATGTCCCAGGCCGGCGAAGCTGAGCGCGACAGTCTCGCAAGCCATGCGGCCCAACTCGACGCCAGTCTTGCAAACGGCCGACACGTGGCTGAGCAGCTCCGGGCAACTGTTGTCGAACGCGATCAGCAGATCCAGCTCCTTGCCGGCGTCATCGACGCCGATCGCGAACTCGCCGAAGCCGATCCCGTGAAGCCATGAAGAAGCCGCAGCTGCTGCGCGACCACATCACGGCCGCCTGCCCCGATCTGGCGACCAACCCCGAGAAGCTCACCGTCTTCATCGAGCGCGGCCAGATCCTCCACACCGGCACGCCAGCGCTGTCCTTTGAATACCGCTACACGCTAAACATCGTCATCACGGACTGGGCCGGCAGCACCGACGTGCTCATCGTTCCCATCGTCGCCTGGCTCAAGCGCCATCAGCCCGACATCTTCGACAACGTCGCGCGGCGAGAAAAAGCCTTCCGCTTCGAGTCGGAAATCATCGACCACGAGACCGCAGACATCGGCATCGAGATCGACCTCGCCGAGACCGTAGCCGTGCAGGGCGAAACCGTCAACGGCGTGAACCGCCTCACCACTCGCCACATCGGCGAGCCGCTGCTGGCTGCGCCCGGTGAGTCGGAAACCATCGTCGACCTCGCCGCCGAATGGCGTATCGAGCCGATGGACGATTGACCATGGCCGATGAACTGAGCCGCCTCGCCACCTGGGCCGCCCCGCTGCTCGTCGGCCTCGGGCCCGCGCGCCGCCGCGCGGCCATGGCGCAGGTCGCAACACACATGCGCCGCAGCCAGGCCGAACGCATCGCTGCGCAACGCAACCCCGATGGCTCACCCTACGAAGCCCGCAAGCCGCGCCTGCGCAACAAGAAAGGCGCCATCCGTCGCACCATGTTCGAGAAGCTGCGACAGGCCAAATACATGCGCAAGTCGGCGACACCGGAAAGCGCCACCCTCACCATCGGCGGCCGAAGCGCACGCATCGCGCGCGTGCATCAATACGGCCTGCGCGACAAAGTCGACTGGCGCAAGACCAACACCGTCATCGTGCAGTACGCGAGGCGCGAACTGCTCGGCTTCACCGCAGCCGACGAAGACGCCATCACCGACATCGTTCTGCACCACATCACCGTCGGCGGTTGACGCCCGCCACAGTCGCCAAGGGCGCAACAGTCCCCGCCGCACGCACACACGCCATCGCTCGCGCACACGCGGGCCATTCGGCAAAGTCGCTTCATGTCCGGCACCCCCGATCAAGCACAGCAATTTGCCGACCTCAAACGGTTGGTGGAGAACATCGTACGCGTCGGCACCATCGTGGCCGTCGACCACGGCATCACGCCGCCGATGGTGCGCGTCCAGCTGTCCGAGAAAGCCACTTCGGACTGGCGCCCTTACATCGAACAGCGCGCCGGCGACACCGGAACCTGGAACCCGCCCACCGTCGGCGAGTGCGTTCTGTTCTTCTCTCCCGGTGGCGAAACCGCAGGTGGCTTTGCGTTGTCCGGCGTGCCCACTGCAAGCCGACCCACGCCGAGCGCCGACAGGAACAAGACCGTCACGAAGTATCCCGACGGCGCCGTCATCGAATACGACCACGACGCACACGCGCTCAATGCCACCCTGCCCGCCGGTGGAACGGCCGAAATCACGGCGCCCGGAAGCGTCGCGGTGCACAGCGATGCCATCACGCTCGACGCACCGCAGACCACGATCACGGGCACACTCACCGTGCAGGGCCTGTTCACATGGCTCGCCGGCATGGTGGGTTCTGGCGTAAGCGGCGTTGGCGCGGCCGAGGCGGTCATCACCGGCACCATCCGGACCAGCGAGGATGTGATCGCCGGCGCCATCAGCCTCGCCCATCACGACCATGTCGAAGGCGTGGGGAGCCCCGTCTGATGACCGGCATGTCCCGCACCACTGGCCTGATGCTCACGCGCCGCGAGCACATCAACCAGTCGATCACCGACATCCTGACGACGCCCATCGGGTCGCGGGTGATGCGTCGCAACTACGGCAGCTTCCTGCCGCAGCTGGTCGATCACCCGGCCACCGGCGCCAACCGCCTGCGCCTTATCGCCGCCACCGCGCAAGCCATCATGAAGTGGGAGCCTCGCACCCGCGTCAGCCGCATCGCGATCCGCTTCAACGCACAGGGCCATTGCCAGATCTCCATCGCCCGCCGCGACACGCAGAGCGGCGAGGCCGTCACGTCCAGCGTCATCGTGGGAGCCGCGGCATGACGATGGACATGGCCCTGCTGCCGCCACCGGCCGTCATCGAGGTGCTCGACTTCGAGACCATCCTGCTGCAGCATAAGACCGAGTTTCAAGATCGCTGCGCCCAGGTCGGCATCGACTACACGCTGCTGCTTGAGTCCGACCCCATCACCAAGCTGCTCGAACTCGGCGCCTATCGCGAACTGCTGATGCGCCAGCGCATCAACGACGCCGCGAAGGCCTGCATGCTGGCCTACGCCGTCGACACCGACCTCGACAACCTGGCAGCGAACTTCAAGGTTTTTCGCCTACTGGTCACGCCAGCCGACCCGAGCGCCATTCCGCCCGTGCCGGCCGTCTACGAAAAAGACGATCGCCTGCGCGAACGCGCGCAGATGGCACTCGAAGGCATCACGACCGCGGGGCCGATCGGCAGCTACCGATTCCACGCCCTCTCCGCCAGCGCACAAGTCGAGGATGTCGGCGTCGACAGCCCGATTCCAGGCACCGTGCGAATCACCATCCTGTCAAACGATCCGAGCGGCGTCCCGAGCGAAGCGTTGCTCGACACAGTGCGTACCGCGCTCAATGACGAAGAGATCCGGCCGCTGTGCGACGCCGTACCGGTGCAGGGTCCGGAGATCATCGAATCCGCCATCGAGGCCACGCTGTACCGGATGGAAGGTCCGGCGGGCGACGTGGCCGCAGCCAATGCCCGCGTGGCGCTGGATGCATGGCTGCTCAAGATCCGCAAGATCGGCAAGGGCTTGGTGCGCTCCGGCATCGACGCTGCGCTGCACCAGCCTGGCATGCACCGCGTCGAGATCGCCGTGCCGCCCGAAGACATCCTCTGCACCCGCACGCAGTGGGTCCGCGTGACAGGCATCGATCTGACCGAGGTGGTTGTCGATGAATAGCCTTACGCCGTTCCAGCGCCTGGTACCGCCAAACCGCACCCCGCTCGAGTTGGCGCTGGCTGGCGTCGCCGCGATGGCGCTCGACGTGAGAAACCTGCGCCACCTGTGGAGCGCGTTGCATTGCCACGCCGCAGCGCTGCCATGGCTCTCGTGGACGCTGTCGGTCGAGGCGTGGCATGAGGCCAAGTCCGACGATGCGCGGCGCACGCTCATCCTCAACAGCATCGAGATCCATCGGCGCAAGGGAACGCCGTGGGCCATCCGCCTGTTGATCCGCTCGCTCGGCTTCGGCGAGGTGAACATCATCGAGCGCGTCGGCGGCCGCACACACAACGGTGCCATTCGCCGCGATGGAACCTTTCCGCACGCGCCGCTTGCCACCACCTGGGCGACCTACATGGTCGGCTTCGAGCGCCCCATCACCAATGCGCAGGCCGAGCGGCTGCGCAAGCTCCTGCCGTCCGTCGCGCCGGCGCGCTGCCACCTGGTCGCGCTGCGCTATGCCGCCGTCGCGAACAGCCACAACGGCGCAACGCGACGCGACGGCGCCTACAACCACGGAAGCGCCTGACATGGCCAATCTCACCGAATCCGACAGCTGGGAAGCCGGCATCTATCAGCTCGAGGAAGACGATCCGGTCCTAGGCGGCCCCACCGGCATCGACAACCTGGCGCCGCGGCAGCTTGCCAGCCGATCGCTCTATCAGCGACTGCGCAACGTCACGCCATGGGTCGCCACGCTGGCCTATCCTGCGAGCCTCGCCTTCGTCAGCCACGCCGGCACCACGTGGAAAAGCGTCGACGCCAGCACGGCAGTCGAGCCCGGCACCGATGACACGAAATGGACGCGCTGGGCGCACACCAAAGGTGAACTGAACGAACTTCTGAGCGACAGCGCCGTGCGCTTCGACGAAGCGCAGCCACTAACGGATCCCCAGAAGCTGCAAGGCCGCACGAACATCGGTGCCGAAGCCGCCGGCGTAGCAGCAACTGAGGTTCAGAAAGGCGCTGCGCGCTACAGCACCGCCACCGGCACAGCCAACGCGGTGGCGGTCACTTACGCGCCCGCCATTGCAGCTTTGACGGATGGCATGGTGTTGCTGTTCAAAGCGACGGCGGCCAATACGGGAGCGACCTCGCTGAACGTCAATGGCATCGGTGCAAAGGCAGTTGTCGGTGGCGCCCATGCCCCGCTGCAGGGCGGAGAGCTCGCCGCCAACGGCACCTGCATGGTCACCTGGAAAGAAGACCTCGATGCCTTCGTGCTGATCGAGTGCACGGGGGCGGCCCTGCAGGTCGGTACTGCTACAAAAAGCGCCCATGCCGCCACACTGGCGCAGCTTGCAATGGGAACGCACGTCAAGGGGTTGACCGGCAACACGGTGGGACCGGGCCTCACAACGGTGACTCTCTCGGCAGCCGAGGTGCTGATGCGCAACCCGACCACGGGCGCCAGTCTTCTTGCGCTCAACGTCGGTCCAGTGGACTGCAACATCAGCACGGCTGGCCCTGCTGCCAATGCACGAGATCAGGCAGGCGCCTTCGCGACGGGCGCTTGGGTCCACTTCTGGTTCATCTCCGATGGCGCCACGATGGCCACCATCGCGAGCCCTTCGGCCACTGCGCCAATCCTGCCCCCTGGCTACACCAGCTATGCCTATGCAGGGACGATGCTGATGGGCGCGGGCACCCTCACGCCGATGCGCTTCCGCGGGAACAAGGCCTTCTACGACAGCGGCATCCAGACGGTGGCTGGCGCGGGAAACACGACCGAAACACTGAATCTGTTGACGGCATCTGTTCCTCCCAATGCGCCGACCATGCTGCTCATGGCCAATGTGGGTCTATCGACCAACGCTTCAGGTGCAGCAGGCTCCAATCTGGGCATCCGGCACACCACCGGTTCGAACTTCCTGAACATGACGAACTCGGTCGCCGTTGCCAACCAGACCGCCTGGAACAGCAGTGAGTTCGAGCTGCCGAACATCTCCCAGAAGCTCTACTTCCTGTTCTACAACGAGACCTCGCCAACCAGCATCTCGGCGCGGCAGGCATACATCAACGTGCTCGGCTTCACGATGCCGAACGGAGGCTGAGACCATGAAAAAAGCGTTCATCAACGAGAGCGGCGTGCTCGTCGCCTGGGGCCACTTCGACACCCACAACGATGACCAAGGCGTCGAGGTCGACGACGACTTCGCTATGCAGCCGGGCCGTGCCCGACTTGTGAATGGCGTGTGGCAGGAGTTCGACCCGGCATCCGCCCCTCCGACCTCCGTCACCATGCGCCAGGCGCGTCTTGCCCTGCTGGCCGCCGGCAAGCTCGACGCCGTCCAGACCGCGATCGCTGGCATGGCCGGCTCTGAAGGCCAGGCGGCTCGCATCGAATGGGAGTTCGCAGCCACCGTCGACCGCAACTCACCCTTCGTCCAGCAACTCGCCGAGGCGCTCGGACTCGACGCCGCCGCCCTCAATGCCCTCTTCACCCACGCGGCATCGCTATGACTTGGCCCACCGTCATCCTCATCGCCTTGCTTGTCCTCTGGTTCATCAAGCTGCCGTGGAGCCTCTGGGTGGCCTACGTGGCAATCATGCGGCTCAAGCAAGTGCGAGAAGCCGGCCAGCTCACCACGGCCATGAAGGTCTTCGGCTACCCGCTGCTTTTCAGAGGCTTGGTGCTCGACTTCTTCTGCAACCTCATCACGGCCAGCCTGTTGTTTCGGGAATGGCCGCGCGAATGGACAGTTTCTAGCCGCCTCTGGCGCCTTAGTCAGACCGGCACCGGTTGGCGACAGCAGCGCGCGATCGCCATGCGTATCGCCCTGCTCGATGCCATCGACCCCTCGGGCCTGCACAAAGGCTGAACCCTCGTTTTCCAACCCCTGGAGCTCATCACCATGCCCACCGAATACCATCACGGCGTCCGCGTCTTCGAAGTCGAAGAAGGCGGCGCCACCATCCGCGTCATCAGCACGGCCATCATCGGCCTCATCGCCACGGCACCGCTCGCTGATCCTGACGCGTTCCCGCTGAACACGCCGGTGCTGCTCACCAACCCCGGCGGCAGCATCGGCAAGGCGGGCGCCACCGGCACGCTGGCGCAGTCGCTTAAGGCCATCGCGCAGCAGGCCCAGGCCGTCACGATCGTGGTGCGCGTGGAACCCGGCGCCAACGCAGCCGAAACCACCAGCAACGTAATCGGCACCACCACCGCCACCGGCCAGAAAACCGGCCTGCAGGCGCTGCTCGCCGCGCAGGGCCAGCTCGGCTACAAGCCGCGCATCATCGGCGCGCCGGGCCTCGACACCGAAGCCGTTGCCATCGAGATCGGCACCATCGCCGAGGCCCTGCGTGGCTTCGGCTACGTGGCCGCGCGCAAGGCCGACGGTCTGACGCTCGCCTTGACGAAGGAAGACGCCACCCTCTACCGCGCCAAGTTCGGCAAGCGCGAGCTGATGATCATCTGGCCGGAATTCCTCGCCTGGAACGTCGAAACCGACGAAGCCGAGGCGATGCCCGCCACCGCCTACGCGCTGGGCCTGCGCGCCAAGATCGATCAGCAGATCGGCTGGCACAAGACGCTGTCGAACGTCGTGGTGAACGGCCCGCAGGGCATGACGGCCGATGTGTTCTTCGATCTGCAGAGCCCGAGCAGCGACACCACGTACCTCAACAGCCTCGAAGTCACGACCATCATCAACCGGAGCGGCTTCCGCTTCTGGGGCAACCGCACCGCCGAAGCGCAGGGCGGAAAGTTCTTCTTCGAGAACTACACCCGCACCGCCCAGGTGCTGGCCGACACGATCGCCGAGGCGCACTTCACCTTCGTCGACAAGCCCATACACCCGACCCTGGTGAAGGACATGCTCGCCAACATCAACGCCAAGGGCCGCGATCTGGTCAACGGTGGCTATCTGATCGGCTTCGAGGCCTTCCTGAACCCCGACCTGAATCCGAAGGAAGAGCTGGCCCAGGGCCGCCTGCGCATCAGCTACCGCTACACGCCGGTGCCGCCGCTCGAAGACTTGGGCTTCAACCAGACCATCACCGACGACTTCCTTGCCAACTTCGCCGCCGCCGTTCAGGCGGCTTGAAGCGGCGATCCGCAACGCACACCCCAACGCACACCCCAACGCACACGCTTAGGAGCACACCATGGGCCTGCCCAGAACACTCAAGAATTTCGCACTCTTCGGCGACGGCGAAAGCTGGATCGGAGAAATCCCCAGCGTCACGCTGCCCAAGATCACCAAGAAGATGGAGGAATTCCGCGCCGGCGGCATGCACGGCCCCGTCGAGATCGAACTGGGCCACGACAAGCTCGAACTCGGCATCAAGGCTGGCGGCCTCAAGCCTCAACTCATCGCCATGCTGGGCGCCCAGAGCGTCGGTGCCAACGTCTGGCGCTTCGCTGGCGCCTACCAAGACGATGCCACCGGCCAGGTCAGCGCCGTCGAAGTCATTTGCCGCGGTCGGATCACCGAGTGGAACCCCGACGACGCCAAGGCCGGCGAGAAGAACGAACACGAGTTCAAGGCGAGCCTGAGCTACTACAAGGTCACCGTCGACGGTGCCGACCTGCTCGAGATCGACGTGCCCGGCATGGTCTTCAAGGTCGACGGTACGGATGCCTACAGCGCCATCCGCTTGGCCATCGGCCTCGGCGTCAGCTTCTGAAGCCAGCGCGCCGCGCCAGCCCATCGCCCACCCTCTCGCACACCACAGAACGATCCATCACCATGAACGACGCCCAACAGCCCACCCCCGCCGAAGCCTCCACGGTGGCGATGCCGAACACCATCGTGCTCGACACGCCCATCCAGCGCGGCACCACCACCATCGGCGAGATCACCCTGCGCAAGCCCAACTCGGGCGAGCTGCGCGGCCTGTCGCTGCAGCGCCTGCACCAGGCCGATGCCGATGAAATCCTGAAGCTGCTGCCCCGCATCACCACGCCTTCGCTCACACCGCCCGAGTGCGCCCAGCTCGACCCGGCCGACCTGTCCGAAGCGGGGGGCCACATCATCAGTTTTTTGCTCAAGAAGTCGGTGCGGGACGCGGTCTTGCAGAACGCGTAGAGGACGCCATGGATGACCTGGCGTTCGTCTTTCACTGGCGCCCGGCGGACATGGACAGCATGACCCTGGCCGAGCTGATGGATCGGCGCGAGGGCGCCCGCAAGCGCTACGCCCCTAGCCAACACGACGACTGACAGCCGCACCTCGAAAAGCAACCCATGGCCAACCCGCTCACCCTCAAGCTGATCCTGGCCGGTGCCGACAAGGCCGTCGCCGCGCTCAAGCCGCTCGATGCGCAGAGCCGCGCCACGGCTGCAGGCCTGAAACAGTCGCGCGATGCCCTCAGGCTGCTCAACAGCCAGATGGGCCAGATCGACGGCTTGCGCAAGCAACAGTCCGCGCTGGCGCAGCAAGGCAACGCCTTGAAAGTGCTGCGCACCAACCTCGACAGCGTCACCCGCACCTACGGCACCCACAGCGCCGAAGCCCAGAAGCTGCAGGCGCAGGTCGACAAGGCCACCGCCGCCTACAACAAGCAACGCCAGACGCTGATGCAGCTGCGCAGCGCCGCCACGGCCAGCGGCATCGGCCAGCTTTCGGCGGATCAGTCGCGCCTCAAGTCCGAGATCGTCTCGACCAACAGCGCCATCGCTCAACAGAAAGCCAGGCTCGAGGCCCTTGCGAACGTCAGCGGCCGGCGCGCCGCGCTGGGCAAGGGTCTAGACCGCGGCCGCGCCACGGCGGGCCACATGGCCATGACGGGCGCCGCTGGCCTGGGCACCGCCTACGGCGTGCGCCGTGCCGTCACTGAGCCGCTGCACCAGGTGCGTGAGTACGACACCACCACCACCCGCATCGCTGCGTTGGGCCTGGGCGCCGACGAGACCAAGAAGGCCATCGACTACGCGAAGAAGATGAAGACCTTCGGCACCAGCATGAACGACAACCTCGGGCTCATGCTGGACGCCACCACGGCCTTCGCGGACGTGCATCACGCCGAGATGGTGATGCCCACGCTGGCGAAGATGAAGTTTGCGAACAACGCCATGTTTGGCTCCGAGCAAGGTGGAGAGAACGAAAAGAAGTTCCTCGACATGCTGCGCGTCATCGAGCTGCGCGGCGGCTTGTCGAGCGAGCAGACCTTCAAGGACCAAGCCGACAAGGTCCAGCGCGTCGTCACCGCGACCGGCGGGCGCGTCGGTCCCGAAGAATGGCTGAACTTCATCAAGACCGGCGGTGTCGCCGCCAAGGGCCTCAACGACTCGGCGATGTACTACCAGCTCGAAGCGCTGGTGAGCGAAATGGGCGGCAACCGCGTCGGTACGGCCACCATGTCGGCTTACCAGAACCTGTACCAGGGCCGCACCACCAAGCGCGCCGCCAAGAACATCGAAGCCTTGGGCCTGATCGGCGATCCCTCGAAGGTCGCCCACGACAAGGCCGGGCAGGTGTCGTTCCTCAACCCGGGCGCGCTGAAAGGCAGCGAGCTGTTCCGGTCCAACCAGTTCGAGTGGATGGAACAGGTGCTGTTGCCGGCGCTGGCCGCCAAGGGCATTACGGACAAGGAACAGATCCTCGACTCCATCGGCAGCATCTTCAGCAACCGCACGGCGTCGAACCTGTTTTCGCAGATGTACCTCCAGCGCGACCAGATCCACAAGAACGCCCGCCTCAACGCAGGTGCCGATGGCATCGGGGAACTGGACAGCAAGGCGCGCAACATCGTCAGCGGCCAAGAGGTCGCAACCATGGCCCGCTTCCACGACACCATGGGCGAGGCAGGCAAAGCGCTTTTGCCCGCTTACCTCAGCCTGCTCAACACTGCTTCGAGCGCCTTGCAAGGCATCACGGCCTTTGCGAGAGAGAACCCCAGGCTCGCCTCTGCCATCGGATCAACGGTCCTTGTGGTGGGGCTGCTGGCGGCGAGCATGGGCGCGCTCAGCCTGGGCGCGGCAGCCATCATTGGCCCCTTCGCGGTGATCCGCTACGGCTTGGGTCTGTTCGGTCTCCAGGCTGGCGGCCTGATGACCGTGATGAAGATGATCGGCTCCGGTTTCATGTGGGCCGGCAGGGCCATCCTCTTTCTGGGCCGCGCGTTGCTGTTGAACCCCATTGGGCTGCTGGTCACCGGCATCGCCGTGGCCGCCTTCCTGATCTGCAAATACTGGGGGCCGATTTCCGGCTTCTTCGCCCGCGTGTGGGGCGGCATCACCGCCGGGCTCGGCCAGGCGAAAACGTACATCAGCACCACCTTCACCGAAGTCATGGCCTTCCTGGGAAGCCTGCCCGCGCGCTTTCTACAGTTCGGCGCCGACATGATGACCGGGCTGGTCAACGGCATCACCAGCCGGCTCGTGGCCGTGAAAGATGCCATCAGCGGTGCCGCTGACACCACCATCGGCTGGTTTCGCGAGAAGCTCGGCATCCGCAGCCCATCGCGCGTATTCATGGAGGCCGGCAGCAACATCGCCGAAGGTGCCGCGCTCGGCATCGACCGCACGCTGCCCATGCTGCGCGCAGCCGCGCTCGGCATGGCGGGCGCCACCATGGGCGTCATGCCTGGCATGGCCGGCGCGGGTGGCATGCCGGCGATGCAGCCCATGGCGTTCGACACCCGCGCACCGCTGGCCGCAGCGGGCGCCCGCACATCCGGCTCGATCACCGTGCACGGCGACACCATCACCATTCAGATCACCGCGGCGGCCGGTACCGACGGCAACGCCCTGGCCAGCGCCATCCGCGCTGAACTGGACCGCCGCGACGCCGCCAAGCGCGCCCGCATGCGTGCTTCCTTCACCGACTACGACAACTGACCCGCGCCATGCTCTGCCTCGGCCTCTTCGTCTTTCAACTCGACACGCTCAGCTATCAGGAACTGCAGCGCCGCAGCAGCTGGAAGCACGCCACGCAGCCGCTGGTGGGCGCGCGCAACGCCACGCAATACCTCGGTCCGGGCGATGACATCATCACGCTCTCTGGCGTGGTCATGTCCGAATTCAAGGGCGATGCCGCCAGCTTGAAGATGTTGCGTGCCATGGCCGACCAGGGCGCCGCGTGGGTGCTGGTGGAAGGCACTGGTGACATCTACGGCGCCTTCGTCATCACCGAGCTGCAGGCGACGCGCACCCTGTTCTACGTCGATGGCGAGGCCCGCCGTATCGAGTTCACGCTCACGCTGCAGCGCGTCGACCAGGACGTGCAGGACGTGACGGACCAAATGGGCGAACTCGGCGCCATCCTCGAAGATGCCGACGGCAACCCCGATCCCGACCTGGGCGAATACCTCGGCGTGAGCGGCGGCGCCACCGGCGGCTGAGCGCGTACCGACCATGTCCGACACCGACACCATCGCCGCCACACTGCCGACGGTCACGACCACCCCCGGCAACGGCCGCCGCCCGGCCGCGCACCTCACACCGATCTGGCGCGTCACGGTCAACGGCAACAACGTGAGCGACCGCATCGCGCCGCGTTTCGTCAGCCTCACCATCACCGACGATCGCGCCAACGACGCCGACGAGGTCGAGCTGGTGGTGAGCGACCACGACGGCCGCGTCGAACTGCCCGACACTGGCGACACCGTCGAAGTCGCCATCGGCTGGCGGGCCGAACCCACGGCCGCGCCCTACCGTCAATTCGACAGCGACGACATGGGCTTCCCCGTCGGCCTGATCGACAAGGGCAGCTACACCGTGCAGGCCGTCGAATACTCGGGCGCACCCGACGTCATCACCATCCGCGCGCGCGCCGCCAACCTGCTCGACAGCCTTCGCGGCCTGCGCGATGAGTCGTGGCACAAGACCACCGTCGGCGCCATCGTGCAAAGCGTGGCCGCGCGCAACGGCATCAAAGCCACCGTCGAAAAGGAAATCGCTGTTCGCAAGGTGAAGCATGCCGACCAGCTAAGCGAGTCCGATGCATCCTTCCTGCGCCGCCTCGCACAGAACTTCGACTGCATCTGCACCGTGAAGAACGGCACACTGCTCTTCAGCCAAAAGCGGTTGGGCCGCACGCCAAGTGGGACCACATTGCCGCCCGTGCACATCACCCGTGGCGACGGCGACAGCCACCGCTGGAGCCGCGCCGATCGCGACGCCTACAGCGGGGTGCGCGCTTGGTACAACAACGTCAAGACGGGCAAGCGCAGCAGCGTCATGGCGGGCATCAGCGGGCGCGCGAAGGATCTGCGCGCCACCTTCGCCAGTGAGGCCGATGCGCTGGCCGCGGCGCGCGCCGAATGGTTGCGCATCCAGCGCGGCATCTTCGATTTCGAGATCACCCTCGCTTACGGCCGCGCCGACATCATTCCGCAGCGCCCCGCTCGCGTGACAGGCTACAAGCCCCAGATCGACGAAACGCCGTGGATCGTCACCCTCGTGCGCCACACGCTGGAAGGCGGCGGCTACACCAGCCAGCTCACGCTGGAGACCGAGCAGGCCGAAGGCGTTGAAGGCCAAGAGAGCAAGAACGTAGAAAACTGACAACTCCGGTCAGTGCCACGCGCCAGGTACAGGAGGCTGCGCCGAGTGTCAATCAGTCACAACCAAAGTTCCCTGAGCACCTGCCGGACCTGTCCACTGCCGCGATCCGAATACCACCAGCGCATCGGCAATCTCAGTAGACTCTCCCGAAATAAGCTCACTAGGAGGGGTGCTATGAAACTTGTCGAGGCTCGCGTTACCAACTTCCGCTCTGTCGAAGACAGTGGGAGATTCGATATTGACCAAGTGGTGTGCCTGGTCGGCAAGAATGAGGCGGGCAAGAGTGCCCTTCTGCAAGCTCTCGCCGCGCTCAATCCCCACTCGTCAACACCGCAGACGCTCGACAAGGAGAGGGACTATCCGCGACGGTATTTGGCGTCCTACGACGAGCGCCACCCGAAGGGTGCCGCTGCAGTAGCTATCGAAACAGAGTGGGCACTGACGGATGAGGAACGGGTAGAGATCGAAGAACGGCTAGGGCCAGGTACCGTCAGTTCCGTCATCAAGGTCCGTCGTAAATACGGCGAGGCATTCGAGCACTACGAAAGCCTTAACTTCGCTCCAGCAATCAAGCATTTCCTGGGGCGCTTTGAATTCACAGCCGAGGAGCTTGCGCCCTTAGAAGCAGCGACGACGACCTCGGACCTCGCTACGATAATCAAGGCGCTGCCCACTCCTTCAGACGCTCAGTCAAAGCTCAGTGAGTACATCGCGAAAGAAGGGAGCGCAACTGTCCAGTTGCAGAGATTCCTTGAGGCAAAGCTTCCGCGCTTCATGTATGTCTCGTCGTATGACCGGATGGCAGGCAACGTGCAGATCGAGGACATTGCAAATCTGAAGGCAAACGGCCTCCTTTCTAAGGACGAGCACCGAGGCAAGAGCCTCTTTCTTGAGTTCCTCGAGTACGCGGGAGTCTCGATGGACGCCTTGAACAAGCAGAAGACATTCGAGACGTACAACGCCCTCCTGGAAGCCGCCTCTAATCACATTACCGACCAGATTCTCGAGTATTGGACTCAGAACCCGGACCTAATGGTGAACGTAAAGGTCTCAGCCGGGATGCCCGGCGACCAGCCACCTTTCAACGCAGGAACGATCGCGCGCGCTCGCATCTACAACAGCCTGCACCGCGTCGAGACACCCTTCTCCGAGCGAAGCGCCGGCTTCGTTTGGTTCTTCTCCTTCCTCGTTAAATTCGCACAAGTCAAGAACGAGTCGATCCCTGTCATCTTGCTGCTGGACGAGCCTGGACTGACCTTGCATGGAAAGGCACAAGCCGACCTTCTTCGCTTCTTCGATGAAAAACTCGCGCCACATCATCAGGTCATCTTCTCTACGCATTCGCCGTTCATGGTTCCGGCGGGTAACTTGGCATCGGTTCGCGTTGTGCAAGACGTTGTAGAAATGAAGGGGGTCCGCCGTGTCCCACAGGGCACGAAAGTCCGAGATGATGTGCTAACTCAGGACCCAGACACGTTGTTCCCGCTGCAAGCGGCTCTCGGATATGAACTCACACAATCGCTGTTCGTGGGTGAGAACACTCTGCTCGTCGAAGGACCGGGGGACATCCTCTACCTACAGGCGATGAGTGATGCCTTGCGCCGCCGGAAGCGCCAGGGGCTAGACCCCCGCTGGACTATCTGTCCTGCAGGCGGGATCGACAAAATTCGCCCGTTCGCGTCGCTCTTCGGTAGCAACAAACTCAACATCGCGGTGCTCTCCGACCAAGCCAAGGGAGACAAGCGCAAGGTCGAGGAGCTTCGGAAGTCAGAGATTCTGAAGGCAGGACAGTTCTACACAATGGCCGATCTGCTGAGCCGCGAAGAAGCAGACATCGAAGACTTGCTGAGTCCGGCGCTGTTCGTCCAGGTCCTCAATGGAACGTATGAACTTCAGAAGAAGGATAGCCTCACGGAGAAGAAGCTAGAGGACGCCGACAAGACCACAACCCGCCTAGTCAAGAAGGCAGAGGCGTACTACAAGCTGCTGCCGGACTCTATTCCGATGCTAGACCATTTTGCTCCGGCCGCCTGGCTTGTTCGAAACCCCGACGTGCTGAGCGCAACGACGCCGGAAGTAGAAGAAACGCTGACCCGTGTCGAAGCGGTTTTTAAGATTTTCAACGACATGCTAGCTATAAAAGCCGCGCGCTGATTCGTTCAAATGAAGCCGCCACGAGCAACCTCGATGGCGGTGGAAGAAAATCGTGTGCGGGTACGCCTCCGCCTCGTGGAAACATCCTTCTTGCATTCCCTGCATGGGTTCAAGGCCACACGTTTCCTACTCTGGCGCGTCTGTAGCGGCATCCTTTGCCGCCATCAACACCCAACGGATGAGCGATGCGAGCAGCATCCCAAAGTTACCCGTTGGCCCTCTTCGGCTGCGGTTGCGCGAGCGCATCAAGAACGCTGCGCGCAGCTGCGCGACCTCGTTCATCGGCTGCCTCGTAGTTGTCCAAGAGCGCGGCTTCCTCACGAGTCACCGCGCGCATCACGGAATCCGCTGCATCGGTGTCCGATGAATCCGCCGCTGCCAGAGAGCGCACCGGCTGAGCCCGCATCCCCGTGACGAGATAGGCCACATCGACGCCAACAGCCGCAACGCCCGCAAGGTATGCAGCATCAGGCGAACGATGGCCGTTCTCGTAGTTCGACTGCGAATTCAGGCCGACACCGCCCGCCTCAGCCATAGCCGATTGAGAAAGCCGCAACCGAGCGCGCTCAGCTTTCAAGCGTTCAGAAAAATCAGGCATTCGCCCCTTGAGACCAAGTTATCGGCACTTCGGCCATCACACAAAGCCGCATAAAAACCCACACAAAAACGCATTTATCGTTTGACACATGCGGTTTCGTGGGTGTAAATTCCGCCACACACACACACATTAAACCGTTCGGATATTAATCGCATGGCCCCAACCGCTCGCCGCCGAGGTCGTCCGGAACTCCCGCCGGAGGTCCGACTTCTCAACGAAGTGCCTATCGCCGTGCGCCTGCCGCCGGCCGAGCACGAACGCACTCAGGCCCACGCGAGCCGCGAAGGTCGATCCGTCGCCAACTTTGCGCGCCGCGTCTACCTGCTGGGCCTTGCGCAGTACGAGGCCGAACAGGCCCGCACCGCGACGCACGCCTGATCCCCCTTACCCGCTACCCGCTGCCCACCCCCTCCTTTGCCCGAAGGCCTTTCACGATGTACCCCGACCCCAAGCGCATCCGCGACAACCGCCTCACCGTGCGGTTCGACGACTACGAAGAAAAGCTGCTTCGTGCGCTCGCCGACTACCTGGGCGAGCAGCCCACCACGTTGATCCGGGAACTTGCGATGCGCCAAGCCGAAGACTTGTTGGGCGTGAGCCGCGAGCCTCTGGCCGACGGCAGTTTGCCTCGCAGCATCGCCTGATACCAGCCGCTCACCAGCGGCTTTCAGCCAGCTTTAACCCCCGCGAATGTCTGACGAAAAGATGACGTGCCATCAGCTCCACCTCACCGACGCCGAGTACGAAGTGCTCGACCGGGTGCGCCGTGTGAAGGGGCTACACAGCGTCGCAGACACCGTCGTGTGGCTGGCCAAGGCGCGTTTGCGCAAGGGAACGGAACACATCACCGGCCGCCGCCGCGGCCCGCGCCTGGCCACATCGGGAGGGAAGCAGCAATGACCGCCGCCCACGACCACATGCACGACGCCGCCGCCGATGCCAACAACCGGTACATGCGCATCACCATCGAGTGCCCGCACTGCAACACGCGATGCGTGGCCTGCGACAGCCGCGCGATGAGCAAGACCATGCGCGAGATCACCTACCGCTGCCGCAACTACCGATGCGGCTTCACCGGCGTGGCAACGCTGGAATTCGCGCGCGTGCTGGTCATGTCCAGCATCCCTGCGGAAGGCGTTTTGCTGCCGATGTCAAAGCACATAAAGCGCGGACAGCTCGCCCTGCAGCTGTCCGATGACGGCAACGTCGCCGGCGAAGAAGCCGCCTACATGGCGAGCCTGACCACGCCCACGAACGACTGGGGCGCCGGCACCGGCGGCGCCACTCCCGCCGCACCGCCTGGCTAAGCCCGGCCACCGCGCCCGCCCATAGACGGGCGCACCCGCCCCCCGCCCAACCCACCGCCACGCGCCTCTTTTAAGGCGTGCGGCCCG
>CALRYR010000003.1:0-30767 GCA_943372425.1 Variovorax sp. YR752
GCGGACCCAGGGCGCCTCGGTGGTGCCGGCACGTGCGCGGCGGATGACTTTTTTCGGAGCACTCATGTCAGGTTGCCGAACGGCGGCGCTGCCAGCCTTGGAGGGCGTTGATGACCAGCAGCAGCATGAAGGAGATGACCAGCATCACCAGCGCCACCGCGGTCGCGCCGGCGTAGTCGTACTGCTCCAGCTTGCCGATGATGATCAGCGGCGTGATCTCCGAGACCATCGGCATGTTGCCGGCGATGAAGATGACCGAGCCGTACTCGCCCACCGCACGCGCGAAGGCCATGGCGAAGCCCGTGAGCAGCGCCGGCAGGATGGACGGCAGGATCACGCGGGTGAAGGTCTGCAGCCGCGTCGCGCCGAGCGAGGTCGCGGCTTCTTCCAGTTCCTTCTCGGTGTCTTCCAGCACCGGCTGCACCGTGCGCACCACGAAAGGCAGGCCGATGAAGATCAGCGCGATCACGATGCCCGCAGGCGTGAATGCCAGCTTGATGCCGAGCGGCTCGAGGTACTGGCCGATCCAGCCGTTGCCGGCCAACAGCGCCGTCAGCGAGATGCCGGCAACGGCCGTGGGCAGCGCGAACGGCAGGTCGACCAGCGCATCGACGATCTTCTTGCCCGGAAACTTGTAGCGCACCAGCACCCAGGCCACCAGCAGGCCGAACACGAGGTTGACCAGCGCCGCGATCAGCGACGCGCCGAAGGTGAGCCGGTACGACGCCATCACGCGCGGCGCAGTCACGGCCACCCAGAACTGGTCCCAGGTCAGCGTGAAGGTCTTGAAGACCAGCGCCGACAGCGGGATCAGCACGATCAGGCAAAGGTAGAACAGGGTGTAGCCGAGCGTCAGGTTGAAGCCCGGCAGCACGCGCCGCGTGCCACCCGAACGCGAAACCGGCGCTGCCGCGGACGACAGCGCCGACGAGGGGGCGCCGCTCATCGCGCGGCGCTCCGGAGTCGAACCAGCGCGCTCACTTCGCGCCAGGCGTGTAGAGCTTGTCGAACTGGCCGCCGTCGTTGAAGTGCACCTTCTGCGCTTCGCCCAGGCTGCCGAAGAGCTCTGCCACGGTGAAGAGCTGCAGCGGCTTGAAGGTCGCGGCGTACTTCTTCAGCACGGACGGCGAACGTGGGCGCAGCGCATGCTTGGCGGCGATTTCCTGGCCCTCTTCCGAATACAGGAAGTCGAGGTAGGCCTTGGCCACATCGGCAGTGCCCTTCTTGGCAACGGTGCGCTCGACGATGGCGACCGGGTTCTCGGCCAGCACGCTGATCGAGGGGTATACGGTGTCGACCTTGCCGGCGCCGAATTCGCGGTCGATCGACAGCACTTCGGATTCGAAGGTGATCAGCACGTCGCCGATGTTGCGCTGCAGGAAGATGGTGGTCGCATCGCGCCCGCCCTTGCCGAGCACCGGCACGTTCTTGAACAGCTTGCCGACGAACTCGGCCGCCTGGGCGTCGGTGCCGCCCTTCTTCTTCACGTAGCCCCACGCGGCCAGGTAGGCATAGCGGCCGTTGCCGCCGGTCTTGGGGTTGACGACGATGACCTGCACGCCCGGCTTGGTGAGGTCGTCCCAATCCTTGATGCCCTTCGGGTTGCCCTTGCGCACCAGCATCAGCATGGTCGAGGTGGTCGGCGACGCATCATTGGGGAAGCGCTTCTGCCAGTCCTTGGCGACCACGCCGATGCCGGCGAGGAAGTCGACGTCGGTGGTGGTGTTCATCGTCACCACGTCGGCGTCGAGGCCGTCGGCCACGGCACGCGCCTGCGCGCTGGAGCCGCCATGGGCCTGGTCGATCTTCACGTCCTTGCCGGTCGCCTTCTTGTAGCTGGCGATGAAGGCCGGGTTGATGTCCTTGTAGAACTCACGCGCCACGTCGTACGAGGCGTTGAGCAGCGTCGTGGTCTGCGCGATGGCGCCGGAAGCAGCCGCGGCGAAGACCACGGCGGCGAAGATCGTCTTGATTCTGGAAGTCATAGGGTGGCCAGGTTGTCGTAAGCGTTGTGGCCGGCCAGCAGCTGGCTCGGCGTTTCGGTGAGCGACTGCAGCAGCGCCAGGCCCAGGGGCCAGTCGCCGTGTCCGGAGTCGACATTGATGTGGCCCGCATTCTGCATGCGGACGAATTCGCTGCCCCAGGCGCGGGCATAGGCGCCCGCCAGGCGCACGGGGCAGAACGGGTCGTTGCTGCTCGCCACCACCACGCTGCGGTACGGCAGCCTGGCATAGGGAACGGGCGCGAAATCGTTGAGGGCCGCGCGGCGCTCCGGGTCGGCTGGTGCCACCAGCAAGGCGCCGACGATGCGTTCGGCCACAACGGGCGGCAGGTGCGCCGTCGCGATGCAGCCCAGGCTGTGGGCGGCGACGACCACTGGCGCGTCCTGCGACAGGATCAGGTCGCCGAGCGTCCGCACCCACGATTCGCGCCGCGGCGACACCCAGTCGTCCTGCGCGACGCGCACGGCACCGTCCAGGCCCTCGGCCCACAGGCTCTGCCAGTGGCCGGGACCGGAGTCGCGCCAGCCGGGAACGATGACGACGCGGTGGGTCACTTGTTGGGTTGCGGCGTGACGCGCAGGTACGGCCGCACGGCCTTGAAGCCCTTGGGAAAGCGCTCCGCCAGTTCGGCCGGGTCCTGGATGCTCGGGATGATGACCACGTCGTCGCCGTCCTTCCAGTTGGCCGGCGTCGCGACCTTGTGGCTGTCGGTGAGCTGCAGCGAATCGATGACGCGCAGGATCTCGTCGAAGTTGCGACCGGTGCTGGCCGGGTAGGTCAGCGTGGTGCGGATGACGTGCTTCGGGTCGATGATGAACACGCTGCGCACGGTGGCCGTGGCCGACGCGTTCGGGTGGATCATGTCGTACAGGTTCGCCACGGTACGGTCCGCATCGGCCAGGATCGGGAAGTTGACCGTGGTGTTCTGCGTCTCGTTGATGTCGGCAATCCATTCCTTGTGCTTGCCCACCGGGTCGACGCTCACCGCAATCGGCTTCACGCCGCGCTTGGCGAACTCGGTGGCCAGTGCCGCGGTCTTGCCCAGTTCGGTGGTGCAGACCGGCGTGAAATCGGCCGGGTGCGAGAACAGCACCACCCACGAATCGCCTGCCCATTCGTGGAAGCTGATGGGGCCATCGCTGGAATCCTGCTGGAAATCAGGGGCGGTGTCGCCGAGTCGAAGGGTGGCCATGGTCGTTGCTCCGGAGTTGGAGCGCCGATTGTGGAAAGCCTTGCTCGGATAACAAACGAATATCTATTTGTTTGTTTATCGCGATTCTGGAATAAGGCGCTCTGTCTGACAGGGCGGATCGCACGGCGCGAGCGCATGCGGCTCGGCGCCGTCGAGGTGCTCCGCCAGGAAGTCGATGAGATGCCGCACCGCCGGCACCTGGGCGCGGCGCGGCGCGAACATGGCGTGCACGATGCCGGCCGGCGGCGTCCAGCCCGGCAGCAGCTCGACCAGTTCACCGCTGCCGATCTCGCGGCGACACATGTAGTCGGGGAGCATGCCCGCACCGACGCCCTGCACGATCGCGAACTTGAGCGTTGCCAGGTCGTCGGCCACGAAGCGCGGCTGGTGCGGCACCTGGTGCAGCGTGCCACCCGGCCCGTGCAGCGGCAGCACGGCCCGCCCGTCACCGGCCCCCATGGCCACCGTGTCGATGCGCATCAGGTCTTCCGGCCCCTTGATCTGCCCTTGGTGGGCCATGCGCTCGGCGCTGATCACCAGCAGGCCGCGGCTGACGCCGAAGCGGCGTGCCGAGAGCGTGGCGCTGTCCTCGATCGCGGGGCGCACGCGCAGCGCCAGGTCGACGCCGTCCTCCACCGGATCGACCGGCCGGTTGATCACCCGCATCTCGACCCGCACCAGCGGAAAGCGCCGCATGAACACCGGCAGCAACGGCCCGACGCTGGACTGCGCGAGCGTGACCGGGCAGCTGATGCGCACCGTGCCGCGCGGCTCGGTCTGCACCTGCGACACCGCCTCCGCAGCCGCCTGCGCCGCGTCCCGCATGTCGACGCAATGCCGCAGGTAGACCTCGCCGGCCGGCGTGAGCGACAGCCGGCGGGTGCTGCGCTGCAGCAGTTGGACGCCGAGCGCGGCTTCGAGGTCGGCGACCCGACGTGACAGCCGCGACTTGGGGATGCCCAGCGCCTTGCTGGCGGCGGTGAAGCCGCCCCGCTCGGCCACCTCGGCGAAGAAAACCATGTCATTGAGGTCTTGCATGCCTTCGATTGTCCCAAATCAAGAACGATCTGGCGCAAATGCGCCTACTTATCGCCGACTCATCCCAAAAATAGAATTCTGGTCATGCCGGCCTTTCGCGCCGACGCCTTCAACCGAAAGTGAGCGAACGATCATGAAACTGCTGCAAGTCGATTCCAGCGTGCTGGGCACCCAATCCGTTTCCCGCCAACTGACCGCCGAGATCGTGGCCGAATGGCGTCGCGTTCACACCGGCACCACCGTCGAACACCTCGATCTCGCCGTCGACACGCCCAACCACTTCGACGCCAACGCCCTCGGCATCAAGGTCGCTGTTGCCGAGCCGACCGAAGCGCAGAAGCGCGAGAACGCCGTGTCCGAGAAGCTGGTGAGCCAGTTTCTGGCGGCCGACGTGATCGTGGTCGGCGCCCCGCTCTACAACTTCAGCATCCCAAGCCAACTCAAGGCGTGGATCGACCGCATTGGGCAAGTGGGCCGCACCTTCAAGTACACCGAGAAGGGCCCGGTCGGCCTGGCCGGCGGCAAGACCGTCATCGTCGCGTCGACCCGAGGCGGCATGTACTCGACCAGTGAAGGTGGCCAGGCCATGGAGCACCAGGAAAGCTACCTGAAGGTGGTCTTCGGCTTCTTCGGCATCACCGACGTACGCATCGTGCGTGCCGAAGGCCTGGCCATGGGCGACGCGGCCAAGGCGTCGGCGCTCGAATCGGCACGCGCAGACATCCGCACCGCCACCGGCGAAGCCGCGAATCAGGGTGTCGCGACGCTCGCCGCCTGAGCGGCCGGCCGCCGGCTGTGGCGGTTGACCAGCACGGTCAGCCCCCACAGCACGACGCCGATGGCCAACAGGACGGCCGCGATCTGGTACTGCACCACCGCGCGGCCGGTCCATGGCCCCACCAGGAACGCGCACGACAGCGCGCCGACCACCGGCAGGAAGGTCGGCGTGCGGAAGTGCTTGTGCTCGACCTTGTCGCGCCGCAGTACCAGCACTGCGATATTCACCATCGTGAAGACGCACAGCAGCAGCAATGCCGTCGTGCCGCCCAGCGCAGGGACGCCACCGACGAAGCCGATCAGGCCGAAGGCCAGCAGCGTCGTGAAACCGATCGCGATGTAGGGCGTGCGCCGCTTCGCATGCACCTTGCCCAGCGAGTCGGGCAGCACCTTCTCGCGACTCATGCCGTAGACCAGCCGGCTCGCCATCAACATGTTGATGAGCGCGCTGTTGGCCACCGCGAACATCGTGATGAAGCCGAAGATCCACACCGGGAAGTTCGGCGCCCCGGCCTGCACCACTTTCAGCAGCGGCGTCTCGCCCTCGCCCAGCTCTTCCGGCGACACCAGCGTGATGGCCGAGATCGACACCAGCACATAGATCACGCCCGTGATGACCAGGCCCGCCAGCAGCACCTTCGGGAAGATGCGCGACGGGTCCTTGCATTCCTCGGCCATGTTGACCGAGTCCTCGAAGCCGACCATGGCGAAGAAGGCCAAAGTGGTCGCCGCAATGACCGACCAGAAGGCGCCGCCGCCCTCGGGCGTCGCCTTGAACTGTGTGATGCGCGACACGTCGCCCTGCCCCGAGCCGATGGCCCAGGCGCCGATGCAGATGATGATCAGCAGCCCGGTGAGCTCCACGCAGGTGAGCACCACGTTGGCCTTCACGCTCTCGCCGACCCCACGAAAGTTGACGATGGCGACCACGGCCATGAAGAGCAAGGCGATCCCGGTGATGGCCCAGCCGCCGGTCCCGAGGTCCAGCCCGAAGGCGCCCGAGAAATTCGCCGCGAAGGCGCGCGAGGCGGTGGAGGCCGAGGTGATGCCCGAACACATCACCGCAAAGGCCACGATGAAGGTGATGAAGTGGATGCCGAAGGCCTTGTGCGTGTACAGCGCCGCGCCCGCGGCACGCGGGTACTTGGTCACCAGCTCGAGGTAGCTGAACGCCGTGACCAGCGCGACCGCGAAGGCCACCAGGAAAGGCAGCCACACGACGCCACCGACCTGCTTGGCCACCTGGCCGGTCAGCGCATAGATGCCGGTGCCAAGGATGTCGCCGACGATGAAGAGCAGCAGCAGCCATGGGCCCATCACCCGGTGCAGCGAGGGCTCGGCCTCGCCTTCATGGGTGATGGACGGGGCGTCGGGCGTGGGCTGGGACATCGGGCGACCTCCAGAGTGAGATGCGCCGAGTGTCCGTCGGCGCCGGCCGCCGCTGCTGTGGTGATCGGGCGCGTGCGTCTGTCAGCATGATGCCAGCGCACACGCGACGGATCAGGCCAGCTTGGCGAGGTTGTGCCGCTTGACCCACTCGACGTACTTGTCCATCCAGCCCTGCAGGAACTGACGGCTGGCCTCCGACACATGGCCCTTGTCGTCGAACAGGCCTTCCTTGTTCTGGATGAAGGCTTCGGGCTGGCCGAGCGTCGGCACGTCGAGGTAGGCCAGCACGTTGCGCAGATGCTGCTGCGCCAGGGCCGTGCCGATGGCACCGACCGACACACCGATCACGCCCGCCGGCTTGCCGCCCCAGACGCTCTGGCCATAGGGCCGCGACGCATGGTCGATGGCGTTCTTCAGCACACCCGGGAACGAGCGGTTGTACTCGGGCGTGACGAAGAGCAGGCCCTGTGCCGCAGCGATCTCCGACTTGAGCCGCTTCACGGCCGGCGCCTGGTTGCCGTCGTCGTCCTGGTTGTAGAGCGGCAGGTCACCGATCTCAACATGCTCGAAGGTGAACTCCGACGGTGCCAGGTGGGCCAGTGCCAGGGCGAGCTTGCGGTTGAAGGAATCCTTGCGCAGGCTGCCGATGACGACCGCGATCTTGTAGTGGCTCATGAAATCTCCAGACGATGGGATGGTGAAAAGAAGGAAGAGGCGGCTCAGGCCCGTGCCAGCGCCTGCTCCACGGCCTTCTGCAGGTGCGTGAGCCCGAAGGACACGTCGACGAAAGCGCCGTTCAGGTAAAAACTCGGCGTCGCACGTACGCGCAGCTGGTCGGCCACCTGCATCTGCTCCTGCACGCGCTGCAGGTACACATGGTCGCGCATCTCGTTCTCGAAACGCGCCATGTCCAGGCCGGCCTGCTGCGCGTAGTCGCGCAGATGCGCCTCGCCCAGCCGGTGCTGATGCGTGAACAGCAGGTCATGGAAAGGCCAGAACTTGCCCTGCGCGCCGGCCGCCTCCGCGGCTTCCGCGGCCAATTCCGCATGCGGATGCACCTCGCGCAACGGGAAATGCCGGAAGACGAAGCGAAGCTGGCGGCCGAAATGGTCGTGCAGGATCTTCACCGCCGGGAAAGCCTGGGCGCACGATGGGCATTCGAAGTCGCCGTACTCGACGAGCGTGACGCGCGCATCGGCCGGGCCGAGGATGTGGTCAGTGGCCGGGTCCGGCAGGAGCAGCGGGTTCACGGAGGCGTTCATGGCGATGTCCTTTCACGCGCCGAAGCGGCGATGCTGTCCAGTATGGGCCGCCTCGATGTCGCTGGCGATACCGCTGGGCCGCGTGTGTGTGACAGATGAAACCTGCGACCCGCGAAGCCGGCGCCCTGCCCTCAGGGGCACGGCCGGTTCTGTAGGCTGGCCTGCGTCACGCTCGCCCCCGGCGGCACGTCGTCGGTGATCCACACGTTGCCGCCGATCGTGGCGCCCGCCCCCAGCGTGACGCGGCCGAGGATGGTGGCACCCGCGTAGATCACGACGTCGTCCTCGACGATCGGATGGCGCGGCAGGCCCTTCTGCAGATGGCCATCGGCACCGAGCGGGAAACGCTTGGCGCCCAATGTCACGGCCTGGTACACCCGCACGCGCTCGCCGATCACCGCGGTCTCGCCGATCACCACGCCGGTGCCGTGGTCCATGAAGAAGCCGGCACCGATGGTCGCGCCCGGGTGGATGTCGATGCCGGTCTGGCCGTGTGCCAGCTCGGCGACGATGCGCGCAAGTAGCGGCAGGTCGAGCTGGTACAGGCGATGCGCCAGCCGGTGGTGGATCATCGCGAGCACACCCGGGTAGCACAGCAGCACCTCGTCGACGCTGCGCGCGGCCGGGTCGCCCTGGTAGGCGGCGAGCACGTCGCTGTCGAGCATGCGGCGGATCTGCGGCAGCGACGCGCCGAAGGCCCGCACCGCATCGGTGGCACGCACGTCGATCGACACCTCGTCGATCGCCTGCTGGCGGCCGACGTAGCGCAGCTCCAGCTTGGCCTGCGCCAGCAAGCCAAGCAACGCGGCGTCGAGCGTGTGGCCGACGTAGAAGTCCTCGCTCTCGTGGCGCAGGTCCGGCGGGCCCAGGCGCATCGGAAACAACGCGCCCTTGAGCGCCTCGACGATGTCGGCAAGCCCCTCGCGGGACGGGAATTCACGGCCCACGGGCTCGCGCGAGCGCTTCTGCGAATCGCGCCATTCGTTGCGCGCATCGCGCAGGGCATGGACGATGTCGTCGACGTCGAAGGAATGCATGGTCGGCTCCGTGCGCGGGGCACGGCAATCGGGGAACGGCTTGTGGTTGTAGCGCAAAAGCGCGCTACTGGCAGACGACGGTGCTGTTGACCGGCCGGCAGGTGCGGCCGTCGGGCTGCACGTAGCGGTCGACGTTGCCCTTGTTGTCGTAGTGATTGCCCATGTTGTCGCGGCAACCCGAGGCATCGCAGTTGCGCAGGCGCGGACGCATGTCACGCGGCGGTGGGGCGGGCCGGGGGTAGTAACCGCCGCCATAGCCCGGCGCGCCGTAGCCTTGCCGCCAGGCTTCGTCGGCAGCCAGTTGCGCTTCGCGCTGCTGGCGTTCGGCCTGGTCCCGCTCGGCCTGCGCGCGCTGCTCCGCGCGCGGGTCGATCACCACCACGCCGCTGCCGCCGCTCGGCGCCGATTGACGCTGCACCGTCTCGACCGACTCGCGCTGCAGACGTCGGGCACGCTCGACGCTGTCGAGCTGTTCCTGGCGGCGGTTGGTCTCCGGCACGGACGACGACGGGGTCGTGTCGGCGTTGATCACCACTTCGGACTGGCGGTCGCCTTTGGCGCAGCCGCTGTCGGTGTAGCGCACCTTGCCCGCCGAATCGACGCAGCGCACCACCTGCGCGCCGGACTGCGCGGCGAAGAACGCGGACGACGTGACGATCAATGCCGCGAAGGCACGGGTGTAGGACATGCGCCACTTTAGCGCCAGCTTGTCGCGCGCGCGATACGGGTCTGGGGTAAGCCCTTGGGGCGCCGGGCGCGTCCCCCACTAGTCTGACGATGCAAAAGCACGGTCGTGCCGAATCGCGACCCTGCGGCCCCATGAACACACAACCATCCGGAGACACCATGGAACCCATGCGCACACGCCCTGTCCTGCTCGCCCTCTTGGCCACGGCCGCTCTCGCCGCCTGCGGCGGTGGCGGTGACGGCGGCAGCCCCGCGCCCGAACCCGAGGAAACGCGCGCGCAGGACAGCCGCAAGTCCTTCGTGCCCGCCGATCCGACCGCCGCCACCTTCCCTGCGCTGGCGGCGGCGGCAGGCGACACGGTCGCACCCTCCTCCACCAGCCGCTGGGCCGGCGTGCTCAACGGCGCGGCCTATCGCATCGAGGTGCCGCAGAACTGGAACGGCAAGCTGGTGATGTACGCGCACGGCTACGCTGGCACCGGCAACACGCTGGTCGTCAGCAACCCGCAGATCCGCCGCTACCTGATCGCCAACGGCTATGCGTGGGCGGCGTCGAGCTACAGCAAGAACTACTACGACGTGCGCGCCGGCGTCGAGGACACCAACGCCCTGGCGCTGGCCTTCGCGCGAATCGCGGTCGAGAACAATCGGCCGCTGACACCGCCGAGCCGCATCTACATCACCGGCGTGTCGATGGGCGGCCACATCACGGCCGCCGCCATCGAGGACGAGGCCTACACCACCGCGAACAACAAAGTCCGCTACAACGGCGCCGTGCCGATGTGCGGCGTGCTCGGCGACACGGAGTTGTTCGACTACTTCGCCGGCGCCCAGGTGACTGCGCAATCCATTGCCGGCGTGGCCACCTATCCGTTCACCCAGTGGGCCGACATCCAGGCGCAAGTGACGGCGGCGCTGTTCACGCAGTTCCCGACCGCGCCCGTGACCACCACCACGCTGGGCAACCGCTACAAGTCGGCGCTCAAGAACCTGACCGGCGGCGAGCGCCCGTTGTTCGATCTGAGCCTGGCCTACGGCGGCTCGTTCTCCGCAGCGTGGGGCGTGTTCGGCGGCGACGGCACGGTCAACGGCATCCTGAACAAGTCGGTGCTCGACACCAACCGCTTCACCTACACCATCGACAACGATGCCGCCGCGACCGCGACGCTCAATGCCACGGCACAGAAGCTCACGGCCGCGCCGGACGCGAACCGCCTGCGGCGCGATGGCCTGCGCTGGATCCCGGTGACGAGCGGCAACATCCACATCCCGGTCGTCACGCTGCACACGCTGGGCGACCTGTACGTGCCTTTCAGCATGGAGCAGATCTATCAGAAGCGCGTGGCCGCCAAGGGCAACAGCCAGTGGCTGGTGCAGCGCGCGATCCGCGGCGCCACGCATTGCGACTTCACCGTCGCCGAGCAGACCGAGGCCTTCGACGCCATGATCAAGTGGGAGCGCGACGGCGTGAAACCGACCGGCGACGACGTGGTGACGCCTACGACTGTGGCGCAACCCACCTACGGATGCACCTTCACCCGCAACACCTTCGGACCGGAGGACACCAGCACGACGCAGCAGCTGCGCGGGCTGATCGCCAGCAGCGGAGCCACCTGCCCCGCGCAGTGACGAGGCTCAGCGCGATGCTGCCGACGCCTCGGCGGCATCGCCCGCCGGCAGATGGATGAGGCCCGTGCGCAAGTCGTACTCGAACGCCTCGCCGTAGCGGCCCCATTCGATCGCGGTGCGCAGCACCCGTTCGGCCACCGGATCGTCCAGCCGCTCACGCAGCAGCTGCAGGAAAGGCTCCTGCGGCAGTTCACCCGAGGGCGCCTGCTCCAGGCTGTGGCGGATGTGCGCGGCCAGCGGGACATGCGCGAGCAGTTGCTGGCCGAAGAGCTGCTGGCGCAGCGTGTGGGCGCCTTCGACATAGCAGCGGCCCAGTTCGGTGAGGTGCAGGTCGGCATCGGCCAGCTTGGCGAATCCGAGCAAGGCCAGCGCCTGGGCCAGCGGCAGCAGCGCGTGGTCGGCGAGCTCGGCCTCTTCCGCGAGCTGCGGCAGGTCGGCGCGGCCTTCGCGCCCGTCTTCCACCAGCATCTCCAGCAGCGCCTCCATGCGGTCGACATCGGCGTCGGGCAAGCGGTCGCTCAGGTGCATGTGCACCGCCTCCTCGCGCACGCGGCCGGCGGTCGGCGCCCCGGCCGTCATCAGCTTGTAGACCTCGTCGATCAGCGCACGCACCTCCAGGCTGTCGACGTCCCGCGGACGCGGCAGCTTGATCGGCAGTTCCGCGCGCACGCGGCCGGGGTTGCTCGCGAAGATCAGCACGCGGTCGGCCATCAGCACCGCTTCTTCGATGTTGTGCGACACCACCAGCATGGCCTGCGTCGGCATCGCGCCGCCGTCCCACAGCTGCAGGATGTCGTCGCGCAGCCGCTCGCCCGTGAGCACGTCGAGCGCGGAGAAGGCCTCGTCCATCAGCAGCACCTCGGGCTCGACCACCAGCGCGCGCGCAATGCCCACACGCTGCCGCATGCCGCCCGATAGCTCGCGCGGCAAGGCGCCCTCGAAGCCGGCGAGCCCGATCAGTTCGATGGCGGCAGCGGCGCGCCGGGCCCGCTCGGCGCGCTCGATGCCGCGCGCTTCCAGCCCGAGCTCCACGTTCTGCTGCACGGTCAGCCACGGAAAGAGCGCGAAGGACTGGAACACCATCGCGATGCCCCGCGCCGGGCCGTACAGCGGCTGGCCACGGTAGCGCACGCTGCCGGCATCCACGCCGATCAGCCCGGCCAGGATCCGCAGCATCGTCGACTTGCCGGAGCCGGACTGGCCCAGCAGCGCGACGATCTCGCCCTGTGCGAGGTGGAAGTCGACGCCCTCGAGCACGGAACGCGCGGCGCCGTCGGCCGAGCGGAAGGACTTGCCCACGCCCTGGAGTTCGATGATGGCTTCGGTCATGACGACACTTTCAGAAATGCATGCGGTCTTCGGCCAGCGCGTAAAGCTTGCGCCAGACGAAATGGTTCATGCCCATCACGAACACGCACATCACGCCGATGCCCAGCGCGATGCGCGGGAAGTCGCCGATGGCGGTCATGTGGGCGATGTAGCTGCCCAGGCCCGCGGCCTGCAGCGTGGTGTCGCCCCAGGTCACGTACTCGGCCACGATGCTCGCGTTCCACGAACCACCGCTGGCCGTGATGGCGCCCGTCACGAAGCTCGGGAACACGGCCGGCAGCAGATAACGCTTCCACTTCAGCCAGCCGCTCAGGCCCATGTTGCTGGCCGCGTAGCGCAGCTCGGTCGGCACGCTGGACGCACCGGCAATCACGTTGAACAGCAGGTACCACTGCGTGCCCAGCACCATCAGCGGTGCCAGCCACACATTCGGGTTGAGGTGCCAGCGCACGATGAAGAGCACTGCCACCGGGAACATCAGGTTCGCGGGAAAGGCGGCCAGGAACTGGGCCACGCCCTGCAGCCGCCCGGCCCAGCGCGGGTTCATGCCGATCCACACCCCCACCGGCACCCACACCAGCGCAGCCAGCGCGATCAGCACCAGCACGCGCACCAGCGTGTAGAAGCCCAGCAAGAACACATGCGCGACCTCCGACCAGCCGACCTCCGTGTGGATGAATCGGCTGAGCCAGACGATCGCCAGCAGCACGGCGGCCGCCAGCGCGGCGTCCCACACGCGCTCGATCGCGGGGTTGGGCGGCCGGGGCCGCGCCTTGATCGACGTGCCGTCGTGGTCGCGCCGGAACAGCACCACCGACCAATCGATGAGGCGCGTGAAGACCCCGCCGACACGTTGCAACCGGTCGGTGCGGCGCAGCCAGGTCAGCAGCCACGAGCGCGGTGCGTCGTCGCCGCTGCCTTCCTCGAAGCGGAACTTGTCGGCCCAGGCGATCAGCGGGCGGAAGAAGAGCTGGTCGTACAGCACGATGCCCACCAGCATGCCGCCGATGGCCCAGCCGATGGCGCTGAGGTCGCGTGCCTCGATCGCCATCGCGATGTACGAGCCCACGCCCGGCAGCTTGATGCTCTGGTTCGACACCGAGATCGCCTCCGAGGCGACCACGAAGAACCAGCCGCCGGACATCGACATCATCATGTTCCACAGCAGGCCCGGCATCGCGAACGGCAGCTCCAGCCGCCAGAAGCGCTGCCAGCCCGACAGCTGGAACACCTCCGCCGCCTCGCGCAGTTCGGTTGGCACGGTGCGCAGTGACTGGTACAGGCTGAAGGCCATGTTCCAGGCCTGCGAGGTGAAGATGGCAAAGATCGCCGCGCATTCCACGCCAAGCAGGTTGCCCGGGAACAGCGCGATGAAGCCAGTGACGGTGATCGACAGAAAGCCCAGGATCGGGATCGACTGCAGGATGTCGAGCATGGGCACCATCACCCGCTCGGCCGCACGGTACTTGGCCGCGATCGCCGCGAAGACGCAGGCGAACACCAGCGATGCGGCCAGCGCGAGGAACATGCGCAGCGTTGTGCGCAGCAGGTAGTAAGGCAGCACCAGCGGGTCGAGGCTGATGGGCATCGACTGGCCCAGTTGATACGGCCGTGCCATCTGCGAGCCGCCATAGGCCAGGGCGAAGAGCAGCGCCAGCACGAGCGGCAGCAAGGCCCAGTCCCATCGATTGCCGCTCGATGCGACCACCTGCCGAGGGAAATAGCGTTTGTCGAGCATGGGGGGAGGCGGTTGGGAAGGCGGTGGGCAGGCCGTGAGGGGCGCCGCATTGTGCCCGCGTGCACTTTGGGGAACCTGACTTCGATGCCGAGGCCCGTATTTGCCATACTCGGCGGCATGAACACCGCCGTCCTCGTCATCGATGTGCAACAAGGCCTGTGCGTCGGCGACGGCGCCGCCTTCGAGGCAGCGCAGACCATCGACCGCATCAATCAGGTGACCGCCAAGGCCCGCGCCGCGGGACGTCCGGTGATCCTCATCCAGCATGAATCGGGGAACGGCTACCTCGAACACGGCAGCGCCGACTGGCAGCTGGCGCGCGGACTCGAAGCGCTACCGACCGACCTGCGCCTGCGCAAGACCGCTGCAGACTCCTTCCACCGCACGACTCTGCAGGAGGTACTGCAGCAGCACGGCATCACCGAGCTCGTGATCTGCGGCATGCACACGGAGTTCTGCGTCGACACCACGACGCGCCGCGCCCTCGCGCTGGGCTACCCCGTCACGTTGGTGGAAGACGCGCACACCTCCGCCGGCAACGCGGCGCTGTCGGCACCACAGGTGATCGCGCACCACAACATCACGCTGACCAACATCAGCAGCTTCGGTCCGCGCGTTCGCCTAGTGAGCGCGGCTAACCTGCGCTTCGACGGGCGCTGACCGGCCGTCCCCTCCGCGCACGATGATGCTCACCATGATTCTGCCGCTGCGGTGCCTTGGTGATAGCGCAGTTGCCAACCCGCGTTTGTCTGGAGCCAGACGGACGAACGGAGCGTGTGGTTCACCAAGAGCTTGCCCTGTTCAACGTGCGCCGAACGATAGTTGAGGAGGGCAACCCCGGGACTGAGTTCTGAGACCGAGAACGCTTCCGACACGACTACAGGCTGCGATTCCTGTGCAGCCAAGAAGTTGACGATGGTTTCGCGGCTGTACGCGCGGCCAGAGCGGCCGACCTCATGGAACTCTGGGTGCAGCAATTCCTCCAGTCGTTCACGGCTGCACCGAACGCCAGGGTGGTGGAGTTCGAGTTCGAGCGTTTGGAGTTGTTGAAGGAGGCGGTTCATGGACAGTTCGTTTTGTGCGTCCACACTAATGCCCAGCCCCAGGCTTACGACCACCTCGACGGCCCACGTAAAGCAGCACACAACCGATGGCAAGGGCGATGGCACCATACGCAGCCCATTGAATTTGGCCGGTCATGAAGCTGCCGGGCAGTACGTTCAGGCCTTGGAGAATCCAAACGATGCCAATGAGCGCCAAGAGTACGCCGAAGACAGTGCTAGCAATTTTCATGGAAATGCTCCGGGGGTGAATGAAGTTGCCTAACGCCTGAATTGAGCCGACCCGCGAAGCGGGTTCAGCTTGACTGAATTGTTGGGCCGCGTGTTGCGAGCCTGCCGGCACTGACTCATATCCATCCCCTTTGCCGCTTAACCAATTGAGATGCACCTTGCCTTCGTTGCGCAGGTGGTCTTGCGCCAAGAGGAACAACGGATGCGCAAGATCAGCGTCGGTTATGGCGCGCTGGCTCCCGCTTGCCTCAATCCTAAGGAAGTGAGCCTCGTCTGGCGTGTCTGTGTAGCTTCGTGCAACGAGACAAAGCGGGCCGTCGGTGAAGTAGTAGATGTCGTACTCGTAATAGTAGTCATACATGCCGGCCTCATCCGGCTCGCTGCGATCAATTTGACGGACGCGCTGGACGTGCATGGAGCGGGGGCTAACGTTTGACTTAAGCGGACCGCCGTGGGCGGGTCCGCTTGATGGAAGGGTTAGCGTCAGTATTTGGCCGAGTGAGTGTTGTGATTTGAGCTCGGATGAACATGTCACGGTTCAACGATTTGTATCGAGTCGCCATAGCCAAGAGCCTCATTTACGAATTTCTTGAAGGCAACCGCGGCTACTTGGTCATTGACAAGATGATCAACGAAATAGAAGCCGTCGGGTTCAATCCTGAAGTTGTAGATCTCCGTCATCGTCGGTTTGTTGATTGGACTAGGCAGCTTTCTGAACAATGCCGACGAGTCGTAGCCTCGAGGAACGTTGAACTTGATCTTGTACTCGATACTCACGATTTCTCCGGACGGACCTCTTCGACGCCCAACGCTTTTCTTAAGCGGACCGCCGTAGGCGGGTCCGCGCGAAGGAAGGGTTAGACCGCAGTTTCGCCGCTTGGAGGGGTATACTTTTCCATGACCTGTTGCTCGGTGAGCGTAGGGGTCTGGTTGGCAAAGGAGTAGTAGCTCGGCTTCTTGTCGATGTAGATCTGACTCGCAAGCTCGAAGTCGCTGGAGTCAAACGCTCCAGCAGGCACAAAGTACTCGCCGGTGGCCAAGAGTTTGTAATAAAGGTGAGTTCCGCAGTTTTTGCAGAACGCACGCTCCGCCCACTGAGAGGAAGCATACACAGCGATGTACTCAGCGCCGTTGAACTGAACTTCGGGGCCGCAGTGGACGGCTAGCATTGGACCGCCGCTCCACCGACGACAGAAGCCGCAGTGGCAGGCACCGATCTCTTTCGCTTCAGGTGAAGCGAAACTGACCGCTCCACACAAGCAATGGCCGTTCATATTTGATCCTCTCAGGTCTGGAAATGGCTGATTCTGCGGCCCAACTCGTTTATAGGGAAACAGGATTGCTGCATAACAACGCCGTTGGGTTCTCCACGACACCAATTCCATCGACCAATCGGAACCCGCATGGAATCCGACGCTGCGTCGTCTTGACTGTTCATTCATGCAGCACAAATCTGCCGCCAAAAGCGGCCCTCCTCGTGAACTCGAATTTGCCTCGCGAATGACCGCATGGCAAGCGAGGGATGACAGGGTCGCGGGAGGACATGTGACGAACCGGATGCGTCCCGGGCCCGCGCGGCAGTGCGGCCCGAACCCGCGGCCCAAATGTTGTCGCCTTTGCCGTCGCCCGGGCTGCTCGATCAGGCGCGGGAGCGCATTCGTCTACCTCACTACAGCCGCCGCACCGAGGAGGCTTGTGTTCGCTGTGTGCGTGCCTTCGTCCGCGTGCACGGAATCCGGTACCCGGTGGGAATCGGCGGCGCCGAGGTGGAAGCCTTTCTCGGCTGGCTCGCCACCGAGCGCAAGGTATCGGCCTCGACGCACCGGCAGCCGCCCCCGGCTGAACGCGGGCCGCAACCGCCCGCGCATGCGCCTCAGAGCTTCGCGATCGACACCTCCGTCGACTTCACCAGCGCGACCACGTCGGAGCCGGGCTTGAGCTGCAGCTCGTCGACCGAGCGGGTGGTGATGACCGAGGTGACGATGCCCCAGGGCGTCTCGACGTCGACTTCGGAGACGACGTCTCCGCGGATGATCTCCTTGATCTTTCCCTTGAACTGGTTGCGGACGTTGATGGCTTGAATGGACATGGGGCTTCTTTCGGTCGGATGGAAAGTTGAATGAGGGAAGGGATCAGGCGGCCAGTGCCTGGTCGAGGTCGGCGAGCAGGTCGTCGATGTGCTCGATGCCGACGGACAGGCGCACCGTGTCTTCGGTGACGCCGGCCCGCGCCAGTTCGGCGGGCGACAACTGGCGGTGCGTGGTCGATGCGGGATGGGTGGCGAGCGAACGCACGTCGCCGATGTTCACGAGCCGGGTGAAGAGCTGCAGCGCGTCGAGGAATCTTGCCCCGCCCTCGCGGCCGGAGCCGATGCCGAAGGTCAGCACGCCGCTCGACCGGCCGCCGAAATACTTCTGCGCGAGCGCATGGTCGGGATGGTCTTCGAGCGCCGAATAGTTGACCCACTTCACGGCCGAGCTCTTCTTGAGATGCTGCGCCACGGCCAGCGCGTTGCTGCTGATGCGGTCCATGCGCAGCGCCAGCGTCTCGATGCCCTGCAGGATCAGGAAGGCGTTGAAAGGCGAGATGGCAGCCCCGGTGTTGCGCAAGGGCACCACGCGCGCGCGGCCGATGTACGCCGCCGCGCCGAGCGCTTCGGTGTAGACCACGCCGTGGTAGCTCGGGTCGGGCTCGTTCAGCCGCTTGAAGCGCTCCTTGTGCTTCGCCCAGGGGAACTTGCCTGAATCGACGATGGCGCCGCCGATGCTGGTGCCGTGGCCGCCCAGGTACTTCGTGAGCGAATGCACCACGATGTCCGCGCAGTGCTCGATGGGCCGGCTCAGGTACGGCGACGGCACGGTGTTGTCGACGATCAGCGGCACGCCGTGGCGGTGCGCGATCTCGGCGATGGCTGCGATGTCGGTCACGTTGCCGGCGGGGTTCCCGAGCGATTCGACGAACACCGCCTTGGTCTTCGCGTCGAACAGTTCGTCGAAGCTCTTCGGGTCGCGATGGTCGGCGAAGCGCGTCGTGATGCCGAACTGCGGCAGCGTGTGCGCGAACAGGTTGTAGGTACCGCCGTAGAGCGCGGTGCTGCTGATGATGTTGTCGCCCGCCTCCGCGATGGTCTGGATGGCGTAGGTCACGGCCGCCTGGCCCGACGCCAGCACCAGCGCGGCAATGCCGCCTTCGAGCGCCGCCACGCGCTGCTCGAGCACGTCCTGCGTCGGGTTGTTGATGCGCGTGTAGATGTTGCCCGGCACCTTCAGGTCGAACAGGTCGGCCGCGTGCTGCGCGCTGTCGAAGGCATAGGCCACCGTCTGGTAGATCGGCGGCGCCACGGCGTGGGTCGTCGGGTCGGGTGAATAGCCGGCGTGCACCGACAGGGTCTCGAATCTCCAATTTTCCTTGGACATGGTTACTCCTGATGCAAAGGGTCAGACCGCCCAGCGCAGCACGTGGGCCGGGCCGTCGGCCCAGCGCGTGTCGTTGGCGGGTGACGTGTCGTCGGCGGCCGGCTTCTGCAGCACGCGGTCGAGGATGCGTTTTTCGATGGCGGCGAAGGCGGGGTCGCCCTGCGAACGCGGGCGTGCCAGCGCGATGTTCTCGTCGAGCGCGATGCGGCCGTCCTCGATGAGGATCACGCGGTCGGCCAACGCCACGGCTTCCTGCACGTCGTGCGTCACCAGCAGCGCGGTGAAGCGGTGCGTCTGCCAAAGGCTTTCGATGAGGCGGTGCATCTCGATGCGCGTCAGCGCGTCGAGCGCGCCCAGCGGCTCGTCGAGCAGCAGCAGCCGCGGGTGGTGCACGAGAGCTCGGGCCAGCGCCACGCGCTGCCGCTGGCCGCCCGACAGGCGCGCCGGCCATTCGTTCTCGCGATCGGCCAGGCCGACCTGGGCCAGCACCTCACGGCCCCGCGCACGCAGGTGCGACGGCAGGCCGAGCGTGACGTTGTCCAGCACGCGGCGCCACGGCAGCAGGCGCGCTTCCTGGAACATGATCCGTGTGTCGTCGTGCAGGCCGTCGATGGCACGGCCGTCGGTGAACAGCGCGCCCTCGCTCGCCGGCTCCAGGCCGGCGACCAGTCGCAGCAGCGTGCTCTTGCCGCAACCGCTGCGCCCGACGATGGCGATGAACTGGCCCGGCTCGATCGTGAGTTGTGTGTTGCGCAGCACCTCGCGCGCGCCGTAGCGCTTGTGCACGCGACGCACTTCGAGCTTCACGCCGCCGGCGATCACCGGCTCTTTCAGAACGGCGCTCATGCGTTGGCTCCTGGCTTGAACAGCGGCACATCGACCGCGTTGATCTTTCGGGGCAGCAGCTTCTCGGCGAAGAACGCGTCGGCGATCTTCTGCTGCTCGGCCAGGCCTTGCGGCACCGCAGGCCGCACCGCGTAGCTGCGGCGGCTGTTGGCCTGCTCGACCGTCGCAGCGTCGATGCCCCAGACCGGCGCGAGCAAGGCGGCGGCGTCCTTCGGGTTCGCCTTGACCCACTGGCCGGCTTTGGCGAGCTCGGCGTAGATCACGCCCAGCACGTCGGCGCGCGCGTTCGCGAACTTGGTGCTCGCGAGGTAGTAGCGCTGGTACGACGCGATGCCCGTGCCATCGGCCAGCACGCGCACCTTGGCCTGGCGCTGCGCGGCGGCGAGGAACGGGTCCCACACCACCCAGGCGTCGATCGCGCCCTTCTCGAAAGCCGCGCGACCATCGGCCGGCGTGAGGTAGGCCGGCTCGATGTCCCTGAAGGACAGGCCCGCCTTGTCGAGCGCGGCGATCAGCAGGTAGTGCGCGCCGGCCGCCTTGGCGAAGCCGATCTTCTTGCCCTTGAGGTCGGCCAGCGTTTTGATGGGCGAGTCTTCGCGCACCAGGATGGCCTGGGCCGAGGGCGACGGCGCCTCCTGCGCGACGAAAGTGAGCTGAGCGCCGGCCGCTTGCGCGAACACCGGCACGGTGTCGGCCACGTCGGCACTGAAGTCGAGGTTGTCGAGGTTCAGTGCCTCGAGCAGCGGCAGGCCGCTGGTGAATTCGTGCCAACTGGGCTTGACACCCAGCGGGGCGAGTTGCCGTTCGAGCGTGCCCTGGGTCTTGAGCACCACGATCAGCGTCGACGACTTCTGGTAGCCGATGCGCACGGTCGACGTGCCCTGCGCGAAGGCGGACGCCACGCCGAGTGCGGCCAGCGTGCCGAGCGCACCGCGGCGGGTGATTGAAAGCGATGAGGTCATGGTGTGCGTCTCTCAAAAATTCACTTGGCCTGGTAGCCGGGGTGCCAGCGCAGCCACCAGCGCTCCAGCCCGCGGGCGAAAAGGTCGGCGAGCTTGCCGAGCAGCGCGTAGAGCAGGATGCCGACCAGCACGATGTCGGTCTGGAGGAACTCGCGGGCGTTCATCGTGAGGTAGCCGATGCCGGCCTGCGCCGAGATGGTCTCGGCCACGATCAGGATCACCCACATCAGGCCCAGCGAGAAGCGCAGGCCGACCAGGATGGACGACAGCGCACCCGGCAGGATCACCTCGCGGTACAGCTGCCAGCGGCTGAGCCCGTAGGTGCGCCCCATCTCGATCAATTGCGGGTCGACGTTGCGGATGCCGTGGAAGGTGTTGAGGTAGATCGGGAAGAACACCGACACGCTGATGAGGAACAGCTTGGCCGTCTCGTCGATGCCGAACCACAGGATGACCAGCGGGATGAGCGCCAGCGCCGGGATGTTGCGCACCATCTGGATGGTCGAGTCGAGCAGCGTCTCGAAGAACTTCACCGAGCCGGTGAGCAGGCCGAGCGCGAGGCCGAGCCCGCCGCCGATCGCGAGGCCCGCCAGTGCCCTGCCCGCGCTCACCTTCACGTGGGTCCAGAGTTCGCCCGAGGCGGTCAGCGTCCACGCGGCCTTGATCACGTCGAGCGGCGCCGGCAGCACGCGCGTCGACAGCCAGCCGAGCGACGACGCGATCTGCCAGACGACGATGAGCGTGACGGGCACGATCCACGGCACGAGCCGGCCGGCGACATTGGCACCGAAGCCCTTGAGCCCGGCGAAGGACGGCGCAGGGGTCGCCGCCAGGGGTTGTACTTGTTCGGTCATGGTGTTCTCAGCTTTGGGACACAAGGCGCGACGGCGCATCGAGGTTCGCGACGACTTCGCCGAACGGTCCGGTCAGCGTCTGGCCCGGCAAGCCGGGCCGCTGCTTGCGCGGCAGCAGCGGGAAGACGAGTTCGGCGAAGCGGTACGACTCTTCGAGATGCGGGTAGCCCGAGAGGATGAAGCTGTCGAGGCCGAGTGCGGCGTATTCCTCGATGCGTGCCGCCACCGTCTTCGCATCGCCCACCAGCGCCGTGCCGGCACCGCCACGCACCAGCCCGACACCGGCCCAGAGGTTGGGCGAGATCTCGAGGTCTTCGCGCTTGCGCTTGGCGCCGCCGGCGTGCAGCGCAGCCATGCGCCGCTGGCCGACCGAATCCATCTTCGAGAAGGCGGCCTGCGCACGGATCACGGTCTGGTCGTCGACACGGCTGATCAACTCTTCGGCCGCCTGCCACGCCGCGTCTTCCGTCTCGCGCACGATGACGTGCAGGCGGATGCCGAACTTCACGGTGCGGCCCTTGCGTGCTGCCCTCGCCTTCACGTCGGCGATCTTCTTCGCGACCTCGGCGGGCGGCTCGCCCCACGTCAGGTAGGTGTCGACCTGCTCGGCCGCCAGCTCGTGCGCGGCTTCGGAGGAGCCACCGAACCACACGGGCGGATAGGGTTGCTGCGTCGGCGGGAACAGCAGCTTGGCGCCCTTCACGCTCAGGTGCTTGCCTTCGTAGTCGAAGGCCTGCCCGTCGTGGCTGCGCGCGATGATCTCGCGCCAGATGCGGATGAACTCGGCCGACTGCTCGTAGCGCGACGCATGGTCGAGAAACACGCCGTCGCCTTCCAGCTCGGCTTGGTCGCCGCCCGTCACCAGGTTCACCAGCACACGCCCGCCCGAGAGCCGGTCGAAGGTCGCGGCCATGCGCGCGGCCAGGCTCGGCTGGTGCAGCCCGGGCCGCACCGCGACCAGGAACTTGAGCTGGCTCGTCGCCCCGATCAGGCTCGACGCGATGACCCACGGGTCTTCGCAGGAGCGGCCCGTGGGAATCAGCACGCCTTCGTAGCCGAGGTGGTCGGCGGCACCGGCGATCTGCTGCAGGTACGGCAGGTCGACGCTGCGCGCGCCCTCGGTCGTTCCGAGGTAGCGGCTGTCGCCGTGCGTGGGGAGAAACCAGAAGACTTGCATGGGGTGTTCCTCAGGCGATGCCTGCGCCAGCGGCGTCGAGCACATTGATCTTTTTCGGGATCAGCTTGAGCGCGAAGAAGGTGTCGGCGATCTGCTGTTGCTCGGCCAGGATGGCCTTGGTGATCGGCGTGGTGCCGTAGCGGTTGCGGCCGACGTAGAGGTCGAGCGCCGGCTTCGGCAAGCCGAGCAGTGCGGCCAATTCGGTGGCGTAGGCGCTTTGGTTGGCCTCGGCCCACTGGTCGATGCGGTTGATCTCCTCCACGACGATCTTCAGCACGTCGGCGTTCTTCGCGACGTAATCGAGCGACGAGAAGTAGTAAGCGCGGTTGCCGACAACGCCGGTCGCGTCGGCCAGCAGGCGTGCGTCGAGCGTGGTCTGCGCCGCGGCGAGGAACGGGTCCCATATCACCCAGGCGTCGACCGAGCCCTTCTCGAAGGCGGCGCGTGCGTCGGCCGGCGGCAGGTAGACCAGGTTCAGGTCGCTGTAGGCCAGGCCGTGCTTCTCGAAGAGCTTGACGATGAAGTAGTGGACGTTGCTGCCCTTGTTGAGCGCGATCTTCTTGCCCTTGAGGTCGGCCACGGTGCGGATCGCGGAGCCCTTGGGCACGATCACGGCTTCGACCGCCGGACGCGGCACCGTCGCCGCGACATACGCCAGCGGCGCGCCCGCGGCCTGCGCGAAGATCGGCGGCGCTTCGCCCACGTCGCCGAAGTCGATGGAGCCGACGTTCAACGCTTCGAGCTGCACCGGGCCGGCGGTGAACTCGGTCCACTTCACCGACACGTTCAGCGCCGCGAGCTGCTTCTCCAGCGTGCCCCGGCCCTTCAGCAGGCTGAGGATGCCCTTCTGGTTGCCGATGCGCAGCGTGCGCGCGGGGGCCTGTGCGAAGGCGGCGATCGACGGCAGCAGCGCGGCGGCAGCAGCGCCCTGGATCAGGCGGCGGCGAGGGATGGCAACACGGGTCATGGTTCGGTTTCTTTCGGCGTGCGTGGTCCCGCACCGCGCGCAGCGGCGTTGTCGACGGGACCGTGAATGGGAGGGAGAAGCGTGCGGACGGGCGAGCCGTCAGACGCTACATCGCACCTGCGCGAAGGGCACCGGATCGAAACCGCGGCGCGGCGCGAGCTTCAGGCCTTCGGCCGCCAGCGCCTCCGCTGCGTCGTCGAGCCGCCGCGCCAGGTCGGCGTGCACCTGGTAGGCGCCCTCGGGCGTCAGCGTGACCTGCGAATCCGTGGCGTAGACGCCCGGCAGAATCTGCCGCGCGGCCAGCGCCTGCAGCACCGGGCGCAACGCATAGTCGAGCGCCAGCATGTGGTGCGGGCTGCCGCCGGTGGCCAGCGGCAGCACCGTCTTGCCCTTGAGGGCGTCCTGCGCGAGCAGGTCGAGCAGCACCTTCAGGACGCCGCTGTAGGCGGCCTTGTAGACCGGCGTGGCGATCACCACCACGCGCGCCTCGACGACCTGCGCAATGACGCGCTCGACCGCCGGATGGCTCCAGTCGGCATGCAGCAGCGGCTGCGCGGGCAGGTCGCGCACGGCGATGCGTTCGATACGGGCGCCGCGGCCTTCCAGCCGCTGGCCCACCGCTTCGAGCAAGGCCGACGAGCGCGAAGGCGTGGTCGGGCTGCCGGCAATCAGGAGAACAGTCACGCGATGCTTCCGGGTGGGGTCACTTGTTGGTGTAGATCTGGTCGAAGGACCCGTTGTCCGCGAAGTGCGCCTTGTCGGCCTTCTCCCAGCCGCCGAAGGCCTGGTCGATGGTGAACAGCGTCAGCTTGGGGAACTGCTTGTCGTACTTCGCCTTGGCCTTGTCGGAGGTCGGGCGGTAGTAGTTGCGCCCGGCGATGTCCTGGCCTTCGTCGGAATACAGGTACTTCAGGTATTCCTCGGCGACGGCGCGCGTGCCCTTCTTGTCGACCACCTTGTCGACGACCGCCACGGTGGGCTCGGCCAGGATGCTGATCGAGGGCGCGACGATGTCGAACTTCTCGGGGCCGAATTCCTTCAGCGCCAGGTAGGCCTCGTTCTCCCAGGCCAGCAGCACGTCGCCCACGCCGCGCTGGACGAAGGTGATGGTCGAGCCGCGGGCGCCGGTGTCGAGCACCGGCACGTTCTTGTAGAGCTTGGCGACGAAGTCCTTGGCCTTGTCGTCACCACCGTACTTGCGCTTGGCGAACTCCCAGGCGGCCAGGTAGTTCCAGCGGGCGCCGCCCGATGTCTTCGGGTTGGGCGTGATCACCTGCACGCCCGGCTTGACCAGGTCGTCCCAGTCCTTCAGTCCCTTGGGGTTGCCCTTCTTCACCAGGAACACGATGGTCGACGTGTACGGTGCCGAGTTGTGCGGCAGGCGCTTCTGCCAGTCGGCCTTGACCAGCCCGCCGTGCTTGACCAGCGCATCGGTGTCACCGGCCAGCGCCAGCGTGGCGACGTCGGCGTCGATGCCGTCGATGATCGAGCGCGCCTGCTTGCCCGAGCCGCCGTGCGACTGCTTGATCACCACGTCCTGGCCGGTCTTGCCCTTCCAGTAGGCGGCGAAGGCCTTGTTGTAGTCGACGTACAGTTCGCGCGTCGGGTCGTACGACACGTTCAGCAGGGTCACCGTCTGGGCGAAGGCCGGCAGGGCCGACAAGGCCATGCCGCCTGCGAGGGCGGCGCCGAGGGAAAGCTTGATAAAGTCGCGGCGATGGCTCATAGGGGTCTGCTCTCTGTTCTGCGCAAGGGGCATATCGATGAAGTCGCCGATTCTGAATACGGCATAAGGAACAGGGAACGACCGAGTTCTCAGTTCTAAATAGCGAAATCAACTAAGCGGGTGGCGCCTACGGCACGCCCGGCAACCCACACACGAAGGCAAACAAAATGGCTCGCATGGTCCAGTGCATCAAGCTCGGCAAAGAAGCGGAGGGGCTCGACTTCCCGCCCTACCCTGGCGACCTCGGCAAGCGGCTGTGGGAAAACGTCAGCAAGGAAGCCTGGGCCGCCTGGCTCAAGCAGCAGACGATGCTGGTGAACGAGAACCGCTTGAACCTGGCCGACCAGCGCGCCCGCGAATATCTCAAGCGCCAGATGGAGAAGCACTTCTTCGGCGAAGGCGCCGACGTGGCGCAGGGCTACGTGCCGCCCTCGGCCTGACGCGGTGGCCGAGCCGGTCGCCTGGCGCGCCGACAGCGTGCCCGGGGCGTGGGCCGATCGGCCGCAGTGGTGCGTTCTGGAGGTCGGCTTCGGGGTCGGCCTGAACTTTCTGGCGACGTGGCAGGCGTGGCGTCATGACGCGCAGCGGCCACGCATGCTGCATGTCGTGGCCATCGAGGCGCAACCGGTGTCGCGCGACGACCTGCTGCGCGCAGCGGGCGATTCGAAGTTCGCCGAATTCGCCGCACTGCTTGCGGCGCAATGGCACGGCCTGTTGCCCGGCTTCCATCGGCTGTCCTTCGACGATGGCCACGTGCTGCTCACGCTGTGCATCGGCGACGTGCAGTCCATGCTGCGCGCCCAGCGCTTCGAGGCCGACGCCATCGTCCTCGAAGGCTCCGGCCCGGAACAGAACCCAGATGTCTGGTCGCCCGATGCGCTGAAGGCCGTTTCACGCTTCGCGCGGCTGGGCACCCGCATCGCCTCCTCGAACAACACGCAGGGCGTCCGCGACGCGTTAGCGCAAAACGGGTTCACGGTGCAGGGGTCGACCGGTCGTGACGGCTTCGAGGGCGAATTCGCGCCAGCGTGGACGGTGCGGCGGCGCACACAGATGGGCGAGGCGGTGATGCCGGGTCACTGCGCGGTGATCGGGGCCGGCCTGGCCGGTGCCGCTGTTGCGGCCAGCCTGGCACGTCGCGGCTGGCGCGTGACGGTGCTCGACGCCGCCGATCGGCCCGCCACCGGTGCCTCCGGCGTGCCGGCCGCCGTCTTCGCCCCGCACGTGTCGCCGGACGATGCGCTGCTCTCGCGCCTCACGCGCGCGGGCCTGCGGCTGACCTGGCAGCAGTTGCACGATCGGATCGAGGAAGGCGTCGACTGGTGCGCCAGCGGCGTCATCGAGCGTCGTGCACCGAGCGATGACCGCCTGCCCGCCGCCTGGTCGGCCGAAGGGCCGAACGAATCATGGCGTGCCGATGCGACGCAACTGCAGTCAGCGGGCCTGCCCGATGAGACGACCGCCCTGTGGCACGCGTTCGGCGGCTGGGCCAAGCCGTCGCGCCTCGTGGCGGCATGGCTCGCGCAGCCGGACGTGACGGTGCGCTGCGGCACGCGCGTGGCCCGCATCGAGGCCCGCGAGGCGTCGGCGGGCTGGCAGCTTTTCGACGATGAAGGCCGGTTGCTCGTCGACGCCGACCGCGTGGTGATCGCCGCTGGCTTCGAGAGCGCCGCATTGGCCTCGCACCTGACCCTGCAACCCGTGCGCGGCCAGGTCGCGTGGGGCGACATGAACTTGGCGCCAGAGTTGCCGCCGACACCGCTCAATGGCGACGGCCACTTCATCGCCCATGTGCCTGATGCCAATGGGGCCTTCTGGCTGACCGGCGCGACCTTCGACCGCGACAGCTGCGAGACGGCGACGCACGAGGCCGACACCGAAGCCAACCGCGCGCGGCTCGCACGGCTGCACCCCGGCGCGGCAGCGCTGCTGGGCGATGCCTTCTCTCAAGGCCAGGTAAAGGCCTGGGCCGGCGTGCGCTGCGCATCGCACGACCGCCGCCCGCTGGTCGGCCCCTGCGATGCCGATGTGCCGCAAGGCCCCTGGCTGTGCAGCGCCCTCGGCTCGCGCGGGCTCAGCTTCGCGGTGCTGTGCGCCGAGATGCTGGCGGCGCGGTGGCATGCGGAGCCGCTGCCGTTGCCGGGGGCGCTGGCGGCGGCGCTCGATACGCAGCGACGAGCTCCAAGGTCCCCTTCATAACACCGACCTTCCGGCTGCCCGATTCACCCCGCCGACGCCACAGGTGGCGCCCGGCGCCCACAGGCCAGCGCCGCCAACGCCAGCAGCAGCGCTGCCACGCCGTAGACCCACAGCGACGACACCACCGGCAGTACCAGCCCGGCCACCAGCGGGCCGGTGCCGGCGCCGATGTCGCGCCACACCGAGCGTGCGGCCAGCGCCTGCACACGGTCGGGGCCCGGATGGCGATGCGCCACGATGGGGGCGAGCAGCGGCAGTTGCAGGGCCCGCAGCACGACGATCGCTGCAGCGCAGCTCCAGAGCCACCCGGCACCGAACCCCAATAGCGCGATCGCGGTGATCAACGACAGCACGACGAGCAGCCGCTCCGCGCCCCAGCGCTGCGCCATGCGGCCGCCCACCGGGCTCAACACGATCTCTGCGCCATAGCGCATCGCGAGCAGCACGCCGGCCGCGACGACCGCGCTGCCAGGCAGCAGGTCCTTGCCGAGGAAAGACAGGCCGATGATGAACAAGCCATCGAGCGTGAAGCCCTCGAGAAAGGACCAAGTGTCCAGCGCGTTGGGCCGACGCGGACGCGGGCGCGATTGCCCGAGCGTCGGATGCGGCGCGCGTGGCAGCCGGCGCGTGGCGAACACGCCGCCCAGTGCGACGATGGCCAGCAGGACAAAGATCGGCCGTGGCCCCGCGGCTTGGGCGAGCACCGCCCCGGCGGGCAAGGCGAGCACGGGCCCGAGGGCGATGAAGGCGCGCGAGCGCCCCGAACGCAGCGCGGCCCCCATCGGCTCGGACGTCGCGAGCGCCTGCGTGGCCAGGTTGAGCGCCGCGAAGCACAGGCCCCACACGAGCCGCAGGGGCAGCAGTGCCCAGAAGCCCGAGAGCGTGGCGTAGCCCAGCGCGCAGAAGGCGGCGGCGACCACGGCCAGGGTGCAGGTCGGCCGGTCGCCGTGCCGGGCATAGAAGCGGGCCACCCAGCCATAGCCGGCGATGCGCACCAGCCGATTGGCAGCGAGCAGCAGTCCGACTTCCCCCAGCGTGACGCCGAAGGCCGCGCCGTACATCGGCAGCAGGAGGTAGAGCACGGTGTCGCCGGGGAGCGTAGCGCCGAGTGCGACGGCGGCGTGCCGTGAATCGCGATCGGCGGCCGTGATGGATGCAGGAGAAGCAGTGGGCGGCGCCGATGACATGGCACGCATGGTGCGCCGCGCCGGCGCCCCTCGACAAACGACATCTACGGACAGGTACGCGTGCAAAAATCTCACACATGCCACCGCCCCTACCGCGTCTCCCACCGCTCCACGCCGTGCGTGCCTTCGTGGCGGCGGCGCGCCACCAGAGCTTCACGCGGGCGGCCGTCGAACTGCACGTGACGCACGGCGCGGTGAGCCGGCAGGTCAAGGCGCTGGAGACCCACCTGGGCGTGCCGCTGTTCGAGCGCCTCACGCGGCAGGTCGTTCTCACGGCGGAAGGTCAGGCCTTCTTCGCCGATGCGGCGGCAGCGCTGTCGCAGATCGGCGCCGCGGCGACCGCGCTCATGGCGCGCGCGCCGGCACGGGCGGTGCGCATCAATGTGCGGCCCTCGTTCGCGGTGCGCTGGCTGATTCCGCGCCTTCCGGCCTTCGTTGCCCAGTACCCGGGCATCGAACCGCAGGTCGTGACCAGCACAGCGGTGCCGTCCAAAGCGGTCGATGGGTTCGACGTGGCCATCCGGCGCGGGCTCCAGGGCGGGCCGCCCTCGATCGAGGTCAAGCCCTGCCTGGAGGACGAGGTGCAGGTGGTCGGCGCGCCTTCTCTGTTCGAGACGCGGGGTGTGGGCGCGCCGTCGGCGCTGGCGGCGCATGTGCTGCTATCGGCCCGCACGCGCAAGAGCGACTGGGACGACTGGCAGCGCGCCGTGGGCCTCGTGCGCCTCAAGCCGGCCGGGCGGCTGCAGTTCGATCATCTGCACCTCGTGCTGCAGGCTGCGGTCGACGGCCTGGGGGTCGCGATGGGCCCGACTTCCCTGATTGCACAGGACCTCGCCAATGGTCGCTTGCTGTCGCCGCTGCCGCACCTGCGCATGCCGCTGGAACGCTATTACTACGGCCTCGCACCGGACGCGAGGCCCGAGGCGCAGTTCTTCACCGAATGGCTGGAAGACGCGAGGCGTGCCGGCGGCTGAGCGGCACAGCGTTGTGCTCCCATCAACGCGGGGGCACATCATGGAGCCTCTGCGGATGAAATTCCACCAAGGTCGCCTGGCGGATTTCCCGACTCGGGCGCGAGGGCCTGGGCCTAGAACATGGTCGACCGGTGCACGGCGACCCCGGCCATGGCGCCATCCGCGACCGCCATGGCGACGTTGCCAGCCGCACGCGCGGCATCGCCGCAGGCAAAGACGTTCGGCACGGAAGTCTGCTGCATGGCATCCACCTGTATGAACACACCCATGGGGCCCTGCACCAGCGTGCACCCCAGTTGGGCTGCGATGGGGCTGGCAATGTGCGTGCGCGACTGGGTAAAGAGCCCGTTCATCGACAGCGTTCGGCCGTCTGCGAGCACCACATCGGCGACGCCTTCGATGCGAACGATGCTCGCCGCCTCCACCGTCGTGCCGCGACGCGCAAATGCCACGATGTCGTCGTCGCTCGGGCGGTAGGCATCGTTGAGGAACAGGGTGGGTGTTCCCCAGTCGGGCAGCATGATGGCGTGATGGTGGGCCACTTCGGAGGAAGCAATGATGCCGATGGGTCCGGCCTCCAGCTCGTACCCATGGCAATACGGGCAGTGGAAGATGCTGCGGCCCCAGCGCTCGGCCAGACCCTCGACGGCCGGCAACTCATCCCGCACGCCAGTGGCCAACACGAGCCGTGCCGCCACCACGCGCTCTTCGCCGACACGAAAGATGAAGTGCCCGTCATCGCCATGCGTGGCCTCATCCGCCATGCCATCCAGCCACCGCACGGTCGGATAGCGCAGCAACTGCCGCCGGGCTTCCGCCGCGATGGCGCCGGGTGCCACGCCATCACGGGACAGGAATCCGTGCGATGTACCGCCGGCCTCGTCGACGAAACGGTTGCGGCGCAGGCCGGCATCCACGACGGTGACGTCTCGACGCGCCCTGGCCAGTTGCAGGGCAGCCGACAGGCCTGCATAACTGCCACCGATGACAGCAAACTCAGTCTTGACCATGGTGGTCCTCCAAGCGATGGGTGGTGGTTCCGTCCGCCAGTCGGTGCGCCCTCAGGCGGCTGTCGAAGCCCTTCGA
>CALRYR010000004.1:0-27322 GCA_943372425.1 Variovorax sp. YR752
CAAGCCGACGACGATCATCGACACCAACCCCGGTCGCATCACCGTGTCGGGCGCCACCATCCACGACGACGAGAACTTCGGGGTGCTGACGGTGGCCGGCGTGATCCAGAAGTCGAGCAACGTGGGCGCCACCAAGATCTCGCAGCGCATGTCGCCCGAGGAGATGTGGGACGCCTTCACCGCCGTCGGCTTCGGGCAGAAGCCGCAGACGGTGTTTCCCGGCGCGGTCACGGGCCGGCTGCGGCCCTGGAGGTCGTGGCGGCCGATCGAGCAGGCCACCATGTCCTATGGCTACGGGCTCTCGGCGTCGCTCTTCCAGATCGCGCATGCGTACACCGCCTTCGCGCACGGCGGCGAGGTCATCCCGGTGACCCTGCTGAAGACAAACACAGCGCCGGCCGGCGTCCAGGTCTTCACGCCCGAGGTCGCGAGCGAGGTGCGGCAGATGATGCACCTGGCCGCCGCGCCGGGCGGCACCGCGCCACTGGCGCAGACCGAGGGTTATTCGGTCGGCGGGAAGACCGGCACCGCGCACAAGCAGGAGGGCAAGGGCTACGCCGGCAACAAGTACCGCGCCTGGTACACCGGCATGTCGCCGATCGACAAGCCACGCATCATCGTCGCGGTGATGATCGACGAACCCAGCGCCGGCAGGTATTTCGGCGGCTTGGTGGCGGCACCGGTGTTCAGCCAGATCGTGCAGCAGACCCTGCGCATCCTGAAGGTGCTGCCCGATCTGGCCGTGGCGTCGCGCGCCCACTGAGGCCGCCGGAGCCTGACTGGGTGCGACACGGCATTTGACGGCCGTCAACGCGCAGGCCGGTCGCGGCCCGCACACTGCCGAGGTCAACATTTCGAGGCGTGCGATGCAACAGCCCCTGGACAGCGATGTCCTCGTCATCGGTGCCGGCCCCGCCGGGCTGGCACTGGCCATCTCGCTGGGGCAGGCCGGCCTCTCGGTCATCGTGCTCGACGCGCAGTCGCGCACCGCCATGTCGGCACCCGCGGACGACGGCCGCGAGATCGCGCTCACGCACGACAGCGTGGCCTTGCTGAAGCGGCTCGGCATCTGGTCGCGGCTTGCCGCGCACGAGGTCGGCGTCATCCGAGCGGCGCAGGTGCACGACGGCGGCCATGCCCGCGCCCTGCTGGACTTCGACACCCGTTGCAACGGCCGCGGCACCGACGTGCTGGGCTGGATCGTGCCCAACCACGCCTTGCGGCGCGCGAGCTACGAGGCAGCGCATGCCCTGCCGGCGCTGCGCATCGTCTGCAACGTGCAGACCTCGAAGGTGCGCACCTTGCCGGACCACGCCGAGGTCTTCTTCGACGCCATGCCTTCGCTCACCGGCGAGTGCCTGCGCGCGCGGCTGCTGGTGGCGGCCGACAGCCGCTTCTCGACCATGCGCCGCCAGCTCGGCATCGGTGCCGACTTGCACGACTTCGGCCGCACGATGGTGGTCTGCCGCATGCAGCATGCGCAGCCGCACGGCGAAGTGGCGCACGAATGCTTCGGCTACGAACGCACGCTGGCCGTGTTGCCGCTGCCGGGCGATGCATCGTCGATCGTGCTGACGGCCGATGCGGGCGCGGCCGCAGAACGGATGGCGCTGGCCCCCGCGGATTTCGCCGCGCTGGTGCAGCGCCAGTTCCGTGATCGGCTCGGCCCCATGGCAATGACCAGCGAGCGCCATGCCTACCCGCTGGTCGCTTCCTACGCCCACCGCTTCCGCGGCATGCGCAGCGCGCTGATCGGCGACGCCGCGGTGGGCATGCACCCGGTGACGGCGCACGGCTACAACCTCGGCCTGCAGGGCGTGGACTCGCTGGCCGGGCTCGTGCTGCAGGCGCATCGCGCCGGCACCGACATCGGCGCCACCCCGGTGCTGGCTGCCTACGAAGCCACGCACCGCCGGCACACCAAGCCGATCTACCACGGCACCAATGCGGTCGCGAAGCTCTATGCCGACAACCGCGTGCCGATCCGGCTGCTGCGGCAACTGGTGCTGCAAGCGGCGCAACACTGTCCGCCACTGAAGGCCGCGATCACGCGGCAATTGACGGGCCGCGGGCCTTCGTCCAGCGAGACGACGTGGGGCGCGGCTACCAGTCCGTCCACTTAGCGTCGCTGGCCGCCGAGGCGACCGTGCGCTCGATGAACCGCACGCCGCGCGCGCCGTCTTCCACGCGCGGATAGTCCGCCGCGAGCGGGTCGGCCGGCACGCCATGGCACCGCGCTCGGATGTCCGCCACCACGCCCGCATACACGTTGGCAAAAGCCTCGATGAAGCCTTCGGGATGGCCGCTGGGCAGTCGGCTGGCGCGCCGTGCCGACTCGTGCAGCCAGGGCGCGCCGCGCGTGAGGACGCGCTTGGGCCCATCGGCCGGGAAATGCACCAGCTCGCTCGGATGCTCCTGCCGCCAGTCGAGCGTGCCCTGCGTCCCCGTCACGCGCAGGCGCAGGTCGTTCTCGAGGCCGGTGTTGATCTGCGACGCCACCAGCAGGCCGCGCGCGCCGTTCGAAAAGCGCAGCAGCACGTTGGCGTCGTCGTCGAGCGCACGGCCCGGCACCAGCGCGCCGAGGTCGGCGCACAGGCGTTCGATGGCGAGGCCGGTGACGGTCGCGATCAGGTTCTCCGCATGCGTGCCGATGTCGCCGATCGCGCCCGCCGCCCCGCTGCGCGCCGGGTCGGTGCGCCAGCCCGCCTGCTTGTTGCCGCTGGCCTCCAGCGGCGCGGCGAGCCAGCCCTGGCTGTATTCGACGATGACCTTGCGCACCTCGCCGATTTCGCCGGCCCGCACCATCGCGCGCGCCTGCCGCACCATCGGATAGCCGCTGTAGTTGTAGGTCACGCCGAAGACCGTGCCCTGCGCGGCCACCGCGGCGACCAGCGCATCGGCCTCGGCACGTGTGTGCACCAGCGGCTTGTCGCACACGACGTGGAAGCCCGCCTCCACGAAGGCCTGCGCCACCGGGAAGTGCACATGGTTCGGCGTGACGATGGCGACGAAGTCGATGCGTTCGTGCGCCGGCCGCTTCAGCTCGTCGGCCAGCAGTGCCTGCCAGTCGCCATGGTTGCGGTCGTCGGGCAGCAACAGGTCACGGCCCGAGGCCCGCGCCTTCTCCGCACTCGACGACAGCGCGCCGGCCACCAGCTCGCACTGGCCGTCGAGCGCAATCGCATGACGATGCACGGCGCCGATGAAGGCGTCGCGGCCGCCGCCGACCATGGCGTAGCGCAGCTTGCGGGGAGCGTTGTCCGCAGTCACATCAGAACGGCGAGTTGGGGAAGTAGAAGTCCTTGGCGTTGTCCTTGGTGATCAGCACCGACGGAATGATCGTCGTGGCCGGCAGCTTCTCACCCTTCAGGCGCGCTTCGGCGGTGAGCTTGATCGCGTCGTAGATGAACTTGGGCGAGTAGCTCACGTCGGCGTCGATCATCTTGTTCTTGCCGTCCATGATGGTCTTGACCATGCCCTTGGCACCGGCGCCACCGAAGACGATCTTGATGTCGTCGCGCTTGGCCTGCTCGATGGCCTTGAGCACACCCACCGCCATATCGTCGTCGGCCGCCCAGATCGCATCGATCTGCTTGAAGCGCGTGAGGTAGTCCTGCGTCACCTTGAAGGCGTCGTCGCGGTTCCAGTTGGCGTACTTGGCGTCCAGCAGCTTCACGTCGGGGTGGTTCTTGAGCACCGCGTTGAAGGCATCCATGCGCTCGTTGTCGAGCGTGGTCGCGATGCCGCGCAGCGCCACCACGTTGCCCTTGCCGCCCAGCTTCTTCACGATGTACTCGGCCGGGATCTTGCCGAAGGCCGTGTTGTCGCCAGCGACGTAGGCGTCCTGCGCGCTGGTGTCGGTCAGACCGCGGTCGACCACGGTGACGTACGCGCCCTTGGCCTTTACCTGCGCCACCGGCTTGGTCAGCGCCGCCGATTCGAAGGGGAAGATCACGAGTGCGTTGATCTTGGTGACGGTCGTGAAGTCCTGCAGCTGGTTGGCCTGCTCGGGCGCGCCGCTGGCGGTCTTGATCGTGATCTTCAGGTCCTTGTGTTCCTTCTCGAGGTCCTTCTTCGCCTGGTTGGCCCAGTAGTTGATACCGCCCATGAAGCTGTGCGTGGCGGCCGGGATCGAGACGCCGAGGTTGACCTTCTCGGCGGCGAGCGCCGGCAGGCTGGCGAGGGATGCGGCTGCGATGGCCGTGAGCGCGATGCGACGGGTGAAGCGTGTCATGAGGGATGTCTCCTTGTGGTGGGATGGAACGGGAACGGAAAGCTCAACGTCGGCCGCGCTGCAGGAACGCGACGATGATGATGACGAAGCCCTGCACCGCCGCGTTCAGGTACACGCTGATGATGCTGGTGAGGTTCAGGATGTTGCTGATGACCGAGAGCAGGATCGCGCCGATCACCGTGCCGGTGATGCTGCCCGCGCCGCCCTTGAGCGCGGTGCCGCCGACGATCACTGCGGCGATCGCTTCCAGCTCCCACAGCAGCCCGGTGGTGGGCGACGCCGAGCCGAGCCGCGGCACGTACAGCAGCGTGGCAATGCCCACGCACACGCCCAGCAACACATAGGTGAGGATCTTCACGCGGTCGACGTCGACGGCCGCGTAGCGCGCGACCTGTTCGTTGGAGCCGATGGCCTGCACGTAGCGCCCGTAGGCAGTGCGGTTCAAGATCACGCCGCCGATCACCGCGACGATGAAGAAGACCCACACCGGCACCGGAATGCCCAGCAGGCTGGCGTAGTACACCGGCGCGTAGAGGTCCGACAGGTCGTTGTCGAGCGTGAGCGCACCGCCGTCGGCGAAGTACGTGAGGTACGCACGGAAGATGCCGAGCGTGCCCAGCGTCACGATGAAAGGCTCGATGCGGCCCTTGGTGATGAGCAGGCCGTGCGCCAGCCCGAACATCGCGCCGAGCACGACGGCCAGCGTGGCGCCGAGCATCACCGCCATCAGCGGCGAACCGGTGGCGGGCCCGGCCCAGTTGATGAACATGATCACGCTGCCGGCGATGAGCGCCGCCATCGAGCCGACCGACAGGTCGATGCCGCCCGAGATGATCACGAAGCACATGCCCACCGCGATGATGCCGATGAACGCCGTGCGCGTGAGCACGTTCATCGCGTTGTCGACAGTGGCGAAGTCACCGTTGAGCAGCGTGCCGGCGATGCACAGCAGCACCAGCCCGATGACCGGGCCGAGCCCGTGCAGCCGCGCGAGCCAGCTGGGCTTGTTCTCTGCGCGGTGCGCGGCGGCTTCAGGCGCTGGGGTGTTCATGGGCGGTTCCGGTGGCATGGGCGATGAGCTCTTCTTCTGTCAGGTGTTCGGCATCGAGCGTGGTCACGAGCCGGCCTGCGCGCATCACCGCGACGCGGTGGCACAGGCCGATGAGTTCCATCAACTCGGACGAGACGACGATCACAGCGAGCCCTTCGCGGGCGAGTCGCTGGATGAGGAAATAGATGTCGCGCTTGGCGCCGATGTCGACGCCCCGCGTGGGCTCGTCGAGCACGACGACCTTCGGTTGCGGCTGCAGCACCTTGGCAAGCGCGAGCTTCTGCTGGTTGCCGCCGGACAGCGCCGAGGCGCGTGCGTCGAGGTTGCCGGTGCGGATGCCGTAGTCCTTCACCGCGTCGGCCAGCGCGGCGCGCTCGGCGTCGGGCTTGAGCCATGGCGTGGCGTAGCGCTCGAGCGCCATGAGGGTGAGGTTCTGGCGCAGGCCGAAGTGCACGTGCAGGCCCTTGCCTTTGCGGTCTTCGCTCAGGTAGGAGAAGCCGTGCTTCGCGGCATCGCGCGGGCTGCGCCAGCCCCTGCCGCCGGACATCGGGCGGCCGAGCATCTCGACCTGGCCGCTCGCGGGGCGCAGGCCCATCAGGCCTTCGAACAACTCGGTACGCCCCGCGCCGACCAGGCCGGCGAAGCCCAGGATCTCGCCGGGCCGCACCTCGAAGCTCGCGCCCTGCGCCCAGCCGGGCACGTTGAAGTCGTGCACCTTCATGGCCGGTGCGGCGTCGCGCACGACGATGTCGCGCGGCGGGTAGAGGTCGGTCAGCTCGCGGCCGACCATTCGGTTCGCCATCTCGTGGCGGGTGATCTCGGCCGTGGGCGAGCGCATGACGAAGCGGCCGTCGCGCATCACGATCACGTCGTCGGTCACGCGCTCGACCTCGTCGAGCTTGTGCGAGATGTAGACGATGGTCACGCCCTCGGTGCGCAGCTGGGCGATCAGCCTGAAGAGGCGCTCGGTCTCGCCGGGCGTGAGCGTGGCGGTGGGCTCGTCCATGATGAGCAGCCGCGCCCGCCGCGCGATGGCCTTGGCGATCTCGACCAGCTGCTTCTCCGCCACGATGAGCCGGCGGACCTTGGTGCGCGGGTCGATCTGCAGGCCGACCTGCGCGAGGGCCGCGGCGGCTTCGCGCTCCATGACCGCGTCGTCGAGCAGGAAGCCGGCCTTCTTCTTCTCGTGACCAAGAAAGATGTTCTGCGCCACGCTCAGGTCTTCGGCGAGGTTGAACTCCTGGTGGATCAGCACGATGCCCAGCGCCTCGGCGTCGCGCGAAGATGCGAACTGCTGCGGCGCGCCGTCGATGCGCAGCGTGCCGCCGCTCGGCCGCTCGTAGCCCGCGAGGATCTTCATCAGCGTGGACTTGCCCGCGCCGTTCTCGCCCAGCAGGCCGTAGACCCGCCCCGGCGCGAGCGAGAAGCTCACGCCGTGCAGCACCTGCACCGGCCCGAACGCCTTCTCGATGGCGTCGAAGTCGACGGCCAGTCCCTTCATGGCGCGACCCCTTTCACCTTCAGCGTTTCCTGCATCGCCAGCACGCCCGCGCCGATGAGGCCGGCCTGCGCGCCCAGCGGCGTGTACTGGATCTCGAGGTGCCGCGTCGACAGCGCGAGCGAGCGCTGGTAGACGCTCTGGCGCACCGCCGCGAGGAACAGCGGCCCGATGTGCGTAATGCCCCCGCCGATGAACACATGCGACGGGTTGAAGAAGTTCACCACCGACGCCAGCATCTGGCCCAGCAGGTTGCCGGCGCGCTGGATGATGGCGTTGGCCGCGGCGTCGCCGGCCCGACCGGCATGCGCCACGTCCAGCGCGTCGAGCCGCCCCTGCGCGCGCAGGCGCTCCGCGAGCACCGCGCTCTCGCCCTGCTCCGCCGCCTGGACGGCCATGCGGGCGATGGCCGGTCCGGCCGCCATCACCTCGACGCAACCGACGTTGCCACAGTGGCAGCGCGGGCCTTCCTGGTCGACGCAGATGTGGCCCACGTCGCCGGCCGAACCGGCCGCGCCGCGGTACACCTCGCCATGGCAGACGATGCCGCATCCGATGCCGGTGCCGACCTTGATGACCAGGAAGTTCGAGAGCGTGCGCCTGAGACGCCACAACTCGCCCAGCGCCATGAGGTTCACGTCGTTGTCGACGAAGACCGGCGCCGCATAGTCCTCGCGCAGCGCCTCGCGGATCGAGAAGCCGTCCCAGGCCGGCATGAGCGGCGGGTTGACCAGCTGGCCGATCTGGAAGTTCACGGGCCCGGGAACCCCGATGCCGATGCCCATCACCTTCGACGCGTCGAGCCCGCACTGCGCCAGCAGCTCGCGCATCAGCACCCGCACGCGCGCCAGCACGACGCCGGGGCCCTGCAGCACGTCCGCCGCTTCGGCGCATTGCGCGAGCGGCTGCAGGTCCGGCCCGAGCACGGCGAGGTCGAGGCTGGTGGCGCCGATGTCGATGCCCACCAGCACACCGAGCGACGCGCTGATCTGCAGATTCTCGGCACGGCGCCCGCCCGAGGAGCGCTGGAGACCCGCTTCGACCAGGAGGCCCTGGTCGACCAACCCGGCGATGAGCGCATTGGCCTTGCTCTTGGAGAAGCCGAGCTGTTCGGCCATGCCATGGCGCGAGCCGCCCGCCGACCAGAAGGTCGTCTCGAGCAGCTGCATCTCGTCGGCCGTCAGGCCGCGCCAGCGTTCCATGGGTTTGTCTCCGTCTCTCGCGCCCGGCATCGGATGGCCAGGGCGAAAGCCGGATACTAGAGAGAGGGCTTCAGCCAGACAAGGCTGAACTTCGACCATTTACGGGTCGAACAGAGTGCAGCTTCATCGCCCTTCGACCCGCAAAAGAAAAAGCCGCCCGAGGGCGGCTTCATCGCAAGCGGAAAACCGACTTACTTCTTCTGGCGGTACTTGCGCAGCGCAGCAAGCTGCGCAGCCATCACGGCCAGTTCCGATTGCGCCATGGCGATGTCGATGTCGTTCTTGGCGTTCTTCAGCGCTTCCTCGGCCGCAGCCTTGGCCTGGTTCGCCTTCTCGTCGTCGAGGTCCTTGCCGCGGATCGCGGTGTCGGAAAGCACGGTGACGGTGTTCGGCTGCACTTCCAGAATGCCACCGGCCACGAAGACGAATTCCTCGCCGCCGTCGACCGTTTCGATGCGCACGGCACCGGGGCGGATGCGCGTGATCAGCGGGGTGTGGCGCGGGTAGATGCCGAGCTCGCCGGCTTCACCGGGCAGCGCGACGAACTTGGCCTCGCCCGAGAAGATCGACTCTTCCGCGCTGACCACGTCGACGTGAATGGTGTTTGCCATGTGCGTTCCTCGGCCGCTTTACGCGACCTTCTTGGCCTTTTCAAAGGCCTCGTCGATGGTGCCGACCATGTAGAACGACTGTTCCGGCAGGTGGTCGCACTCGCCGGCCACGATCATCTTGAAGCCACGGATGGTTTCCGACAGCGGCACGTACTTACCGGGCGAGCCGGTGAACACTTCGGCCACGTGGAACGGCTGCGACAGGAAGCGCTGGATCTTCCGGGCGCGTGCCACGGCCAGCTTGTCGTCCGGCGCCAGCTCGTCCATGCCCAGAATCGCGATGATGTCGCGCAGTTCCTTGTAGCGCTGCAGCGTGCCCTGCACGGCGCGGGCCACGTTGTAGTGCTCTTCGCCGACCACGTTCGGGTCCAGCTGACGCGAGGTCGAGTCCAGCGGGTCCACGGCGGGGTAGATACCGAGGGAAGCGATGTCACGCGACAGCACCACGGTCGAGTCCAGGTGGGCGAAGGTGGTGGCAGGCGACGGGTCGGTCAAGTCGTCCGCAGGGACGTACACGGCCTGGATCGAGGTGATCGAGCCGACCTTGGTCGACGTGATCCGCTCCTGCAGGCGGCCCATTTCCTCGGCCAGCGTCGGCTGGTAGCCCACGGCGGAAGGCATGCGGCCCAGCAGTGCCGACACTTCGGTACCGGCCAGCGTGTAGCGGTAGATGTTGTCCACGAAGAACAGCACGTCACGGCCTTCGTCGCGGAACGACTCGGCGATGGTCAGGCCGGTCAGCGCCACGCGCAGACGGTTGCCCGGGGGCTCGTTCATCTGGCCGTAGACCATGGCCACCTTCGAGTCCTCGAGCTTCTCGAGGTTCACGACGCCGGAGTCGGCCATCTCGTGATAGAAGTCGTTGCCTTCGCGGGTCCGCTCGCCCACACCGGCGAACACCGACAGACCCGAGTGAGCCTTGGCGATGTTGTTGATGAGTTCCATCATGTTCACGGTCTTGCCCACGCCGGCACCACCGAACAGGCCCACCTTGCCGCCCTTGGCGAACGGGCACACCAGGTCGATCACCTTGATGCCGGTTTCCAGCAGGTCGGTCGACGGCGAGAGTTCGTCGTAGGCCGGTGCCTTGCGGTGGATGGACGCCGTGACTTCCTGGCCGACGGGGCCGCGCTCGTCGATCGGCGCACCCAGCACGTCCATGATGCGGCCGAGCGTGGCCTTGCCCACGGGCACGGTGATCGGGTTGCCGGTGTTGGTCACGATCAGGCCGCGACGCAGGCCGTCGGACGAACCGAGGGCAATGGTGCGCACCACGCCGTCGCCGAGCTGCTGCTGCACTTCGAGCGTGAGCGCGCTGCCCTCGAACTTCAGGGCGTCATAGATCTTCGGCATCTGGTTGCGCGGAAACTCCACGTCGACCACGGCACCGATACATTGAACGATCTTGCCTTGCACTGCATTGGCTTGAGCCATCATCTGCTCCAATTAATTTTTGAATCTGGTTGACGTCGAGACTGGCTCAGACGCCGGCGGCCGCCGCAGCGCCCGACACGATTTCCGACAGCTCTTTGGTGATGCCGGCCTGGCGGGTCTTGTTGTAGACCAGCTTGAGTTCGGCGATCACGTTGCCGGCGTTGTCGGTGGCGGACTTCATGGCCACCATGCGCGCGGACTGCTCCGACGCCATGTTCTCGGCCACGGCTTGGTACACCAGCGACTCCGCATAGCGCACCAGCAGTTCGTCGATCACGCTCGCTGCGTCGGGCTCGTAGATGTAGTCCCACGCGTGCTGGCCTGCTCCGGTTTTTTCGGCCTTCAGCGTCTCGGCCGCGAGCGGCAGCAGCTGCTCCACCACCGACTCCTGGCGCATCGTGTTGATGAACTTGGTGTAGCAGAGGTAAACCGCATTGACCTTGCCTTCGGCATACGCGTCGAGCAGCACCTTCACCGGGCCGATCAGCTTGTCGAGGTGCGGCGTGTCGCCCAGTTGGGTGACATGCGACACCACGCGGGCGCCGATGCGGTTCAGGAAGCCGAGGCCCTTGTTGCCGATGGCCACCGCCTCGACCGCCACGCCGGCCGCCTGCTGCTCGCGCAGCTTGATGGTCAGCGCGCGCAGCACGTTGGTGTTCATGCCGCCGCACAGGCCCTTGTCGGTCGTCACCAGGATGTAGCCCGCAGCCTTCGCATCGTTCGTCTTCATGAACGCGTGCGTGTACTCCGGGTTGGCCTGGCCGAGGTTCGCCGCGATGGTGCGGATCTTCTCGCTGTACGGACGGGCCGCGCGCATGCGCTCCTGCGCCTTGCGCATCTTCGACGCGGCCACCATTTCCATGGCCTTGGTGATCTTCTTGGTGTTCTCCACCGATTTGATCTTGCCGCGGATTTCCTTGCCGGCTGCCATAGATGCTCCTTAAGCCTTGCTGTCGATCGCCATCAGGCGAACGATTTTTTGAACGTCGTGATCGCGGCGGTGAGTTCGGCTTCGGCGTCCTTGTCGAGCGCCTTGGCCTTCTCGACCTTGTCGAGCAGCGCCGCGTGGCTGGTCTTCAGGAACTGATGCAGGCCGTGCTCGAAGGGCAGAACCTTCTTGACGTCCAGGTCGTCCATGAAACCCTTGTTCACCGCGAACAGCGTGGCACCCATCAGCGAGATGGGCAGCGGGCTGTACTGGGCCTGCTTGAGCAGTTCGGTCACGCGGGCGCCGCGGTCGAGCTGCTTGCGGGTGGCTTCGTCCAGGTCGGAGGCGAACTGCGCGAACGCAGCCAGCTCGCGGTACTGGGCGAGGTCGGTACGGATACCGCCCGACAGGCTCTTGATGATCTTCGTCTGAGCGGCCGAACCCACGCGCGACACCGAAATACCGGCGTTGATGGCGGGACGGATGCCGGCGTTGAACAGCGAGGTCTCCAGGAAGATCTGGCCGTCGGTGATCGAGATCACGTTGGTCGGCACGAAGGCGGACACGTCGCCGGCTTGCGTTTCGATGATCGGCAGCGCCGTCAGCGAACCGGTCTTGCCCTTGACTTCACCCTTGGTGAAGGCTTCGACGTAGTCGGCGTTCACGCGGGCCGCGCGCTCGAGCAGACGGCTGTGGAGATAGAACACGTCGCCGGGGTAGGCTTCGCGGCCTGGCGGGCGGCGCAGCAGCAGCGAGACCTGGCGGTAAGCCACGGCCTGCTTCGACAGGTCGTCGTACACGATCAGGGCGTCTTCGCCGCGATCGCGGAAGTACTCGCCCATCGTGCAGCCGGAGTAGGCCGACACGTACTGCATCGCAGCCGATTCCGACGCGGAAGCCGCGACCACGATCGTGTAGTCCATGGCACCGGCCTGTTCCAGTGCGCGCACCACGTTCTTGATCGACGAAGCCTTCTGGCCGATCGCGACGTAGACGCAGGTCACGCCCTGGCCCTTCTGGTTGATGATCGCGTCGATCGCCACGGCGGTCTTGCCGGTCTGGCGGTCACCGATGATCAGCTCGCGCTGGCCGCGGCCGATCGGCACCATGGAGTCGATCGACTTCAGGCCGGTCTGCAGCGGCTGGTCGACGGACTTCCGTGCGATCACGCCCGGTGCGACCTTTTCGATCACGTCGGTCATCTTGGCATTGATGGGACCCTTGCCGTCGATCGGCTGGCCCAGTGCGTTCACCACGCGGCCGATGAGTTCGGGGCCGACCGGTACTTCCAGGATGCGGCCCGTGCACTTGACGGTGTCGCCTTCGGAGATGTGTTCGTACTCGCCCAGGATCACGGCGCCGACCGAGTCGCGCTCGAGGTTCAGGGCCAGGCCGTACGACGGCGTGCCGTCGGCGGTGGGCGTGAACTCGAGCATTTCGCCCTGCATCGCGTCCGACAGGCCGTGCACGCGCACGATGCCGTCGGTCACCGACACCACGGTGCCCTGGTTGCGAATGTCAGCGCTGACGCCAAGGCCCTCGATGCGGCTCTTGATCAGTTCGGAAATCTCTGCGGGATTGAGTTGCATGACTCTTTCCTTCTTTCAATAAATGGGGCCAACCGCCTCGCCGCATCAAGCGGTGAGCGCTGCTTTCATTTGCTCGAGACGCGCCTTGACGGACGTGTCGAGGACTTCATCGCCCACCACGGCACGGATGCCGCCGATGAGCGACGGGTCGAGTTCGACCCGCGTGTTCAGCTTGCGGCCGAAGCGGCGTTCCAGCGACTCGGACACGGTCTTGAGACCGGCCTCGTCGATCGGGAAGGCGCTGTAGACCACGGCGTCCGACGCGCCGCTCTGGGCGTTCTTCAGCAGGCGAAACTGAACGGCGACCTCGGGCAGCGCAGCCAGACGACCGTTGTCGATCACGGTGCGCAGGAAGTTCTGGCCGGCAGCCGGAAGGCCGTTGGACACGAACCCCGACACCAGGTCGAACACCTGTTCGGGCGCGACCTTCGGGTCGGAAGCGAACTGCAGCAACTGCGGGTTGCCGGCGACGGCGGCAAGCTGGTCGAGCCAGCCGGCCGTGCCGTCGAGGTCGCCTGCCGATGCCTGGAACAGCGCTTCGGCGTAAGGACGGGCGATGGTGGCGAGTTCGGCCATGTCGTCCTCAGAGCTCGGTCTTCAGGCGGTCGAGCAGGTCGGCGTGAACGCCGGCGTTGACTTCCTTGCGGAGAATCTGCTCTGCACCCTTGACGGCCAGCGCGGCAACCTGCTCGCGCAGCACCTCGCGGGCACGCACCGATTGCTGCTCGGCTTCGGCGTGCGCGGCGGCCACGATCTTGTTGGCCTCCGAGGTTGCACGGCCCTTGGCCTCTTCGACGATCTGCTGGGCGCGGCGCTCGGCGTCGGCCAGAAGGTTGGTCGTCTCGTGACGGGACTTCACCAGTTCCTGCTCGACGCGCTGATTGGCAGAAGCGAGTTCCGCCTTGGCCTTCTCGGCGGCCGCCAGGCCCGCGGCGATCTTTTGTGCGCGTTCATCCAGCGCCTTCGCGATGGGCGGCCACACGAACTTCATCGTGAACAGCACCAGCAGCAGGAAGACGATGGCCTGAACGAACAGGGTCGCGTTGATACTCACGGCAACACCTTTCTTGAGTGGCGTTGAACGGGATTACTTCGGCAGGTTGGCCAGGAAGGTCGCGGCAAACGGGTTGGCGAAGGCGAACAGCAGGGCGATGGCCACACCGATCAGGAAGGCAGCGTCGATCAGACCGGCCAAGATGAACATCTTGGTTTGGAGGTCGTTCATGAGCTCGGGTTGGCGTGCCGACGATTCGAGGAACTTGCCGCCCATCAGTGCGATGCCGATGGACGCACCGATCGCGCCGAGACCGACGATCAAACCACATGCCAGAGCGACGAGACCGAGAATGTTTGCCATGATGACTCCTTAGATTACAGATGAAAGCGAAAAGAAAAAACGAAAACGGGAAGGGTAACCAGGCCTAGTGGCCCTCATGCGCCTGACCCAGATAAATGAGTGTCAGCATCATGAAAATGAATGCCTGCAGCGTGATCACCAGGATGTGGAAGATCGCCCAGACGGTTCCGGCAATGATGTGCCCGACTGGCAGCAGCACTCCCGAGAACGAAGCTGCCATCGCACCACCCATGAGTGCGATCAGCATGAAGACGAGTTCGCCGGCATACATGTTGCCGAACAGCCGCATGCCGTGCGAGACGGTCTTGGCGAGGTATTCGATGACCTGCATCAGCAGGTTGATGGGCCAGAGCACCGGGTGCGCGCCGAAGGGCGCGGTGATGAGTTCGTGGCCCCAGCCGCCCAGGCCCTTGACCTTGATCCCGTAGAACAGGCACAGCAGCAGGACCGAAGTCGACAGGCCCAGCGTGGTGGAGAGGTCGGCGGTCGGCACGACGCGCATGTAGGCGTGGTGCGGGTCGTGGCCTGCAGCCTCGAACGCCTGCGCCCAGAGCGCCGGGAACAGGTCGACCGGCAGCATGTCCATCGCGTTCAGCAGGAAGATCCAGACGAACACGGTGAGCGCCAGCGGCGCGATGAACTTGCGGCTCTGCGCGTTGTGCACGTTGGCCTTGGCCTGGCTGTCGACCATCTCGACGAGGATTTCCACGGCCGCCTGGAAACGGCCCGGCACGCCGGCGGTCGCCTTGCGTGCGGCGAGCCACAGCACGAAGCAGCCGATCACGCCGACCACCAGTGCCCACAGCACGGAGTCGAGGTTGATGACGTTGAAGTCGACGATGGCCTTTTGGGTCACCGGCTCGAGGGCCCAGTTCACCTGCCAATGCTGCAAATGGTGAACGATGTATTCACTCGCGGTCGGTGCGTGTCCTTCTGCGGCCATCTTTCAGCGTCTCTTTAAAGAATCAAATCCGGTTCAACAATCTGGGCCGCACCACGAGGGCGACCCAGTACATCTTCATCGCTGCCACGATGCCAGCCAGCATCGCCAGCCAACTCAGGTCACCGATCACCCACGGTGCCGCCGCCAGAAAGGCCACGGTCAACGCCAGCTTGATCAGCTCCCAGACAAAAAACCTCAGCATGGCGGCCGACGGATTACCCGCCTGCGTGCCCCTCATTGCACCCCGGACAAACAACGCCGCCGGGACCGCCACTGCCATTGCTCCGTAAAGTGCCGACACGCCGGCCACCGGCCGACCCGTCCACATCCAAGCGATGCCTGCCACGATCAATCCTGCGACCACTTGGGCCACGATCACCCACCAGGGCGAAGGTTCGGGATTGGCATCGCGCAGCTGCTGCGCCTGTTCGGCGGTGAGCGGCTTGAATTCGGCGTCTTCGACATCCATCTCGGACTCTGGCGTGCTTGTTGTCATGGTTGTGTGCACTGCCGGTGGCCGATTGGCTGCCTAAAATTTACAAAGCCATTGATTATAAGTAAAAACCCCTTGCATTCCGCCATGACCAAGCACACCAACGGGGAACTTCATCCGCTTGACACCATCACCATCGCCCATGACGACTCCAGCCCCCGCTTCCACGCCTGAAACGCCGACCGACATCCGCAAGGAGTCGCTCATCGAGTATCCCTCCCAGTTCCCCATCAAGGTGATGGGCGCGAAGGTCGATGGCTTCGTGCATGCCGTCACGCAGATCGCGGAGAAGTTCGACCCGCAGTTCGACGCCAGCACCATCGAGCTGCGCACCAGCAAGGAAGGCAACTACCTGGGCGTGACCGTCACAGTGACCGCCACCAGCCGCGAGCAGCTCGACGAGCTCTACCGCACCCTGTCGTCGCATCCGATGGTGAAGGTGGTGCTTTGACCCTGGCCGTGCGGCCCACTTTGGTGCCGACGCTGCTCGGCCACGTCGAGTATCAGGAAACCTACGGCGCGATGCGGCGCTTCGCCGCCGAGCGCGGCGAGCACACGCCCGACGTGCTGTGGGTCTGCGAGCACGCGCCGGTCTTCACGCAGGGCCTGGCCGGCAAGGCGGACCACCTGCTGAACCCGGGCGCGATCCCGGTCGTGCAGACGGACCGCGGCGGGCAGGTGACGTACCACGGCCCCGGACAGGTCGTGGCCTACCCGCTGCTCGACCTGCGCCGCACCGGCTACTTCGTGAAGGAGTATGTCTACCGCCTCGAAGAAGCGGTGATCCGCACACTGACGCACTTCGGCGTCACGGGGCACCGCGTGGCCGGGTCGCCCGGGATCTACGTGCGCTTGGACGACCCGTTCTCCCATGCCGCGCTGACCGGCCCTCTCTCCCCCGCCGACCCGTTTCGCGGGCTCGGCAAGATCGCCGCGCTGGGCATCAAGGTGGCGCGCCACGGCACGTACCACGGCGTGTCCTTCAATGTCGCAATGGACCTGGAACCCTTCTCGCGCATCAACCCTTGCGGCTATGCCGGGCTGCGAACGGTCGACCTTTCTACAATCGGGGTCCACACCACCTGGGAAGAAGCCGCGCACGTGCTGAGCCAGAAGCTCGTCACCTACCTGGCGCCTTGAGAGCCCTTATGAGCACCACCGAAGTCGTCCGCGAAGCGCAAAGCGCCGAAAACTACAACCCGCTGGCCAAGCAGAAGGCCGGCGCCAAGCTGTCGCGCATTCCGGTGAAGGTCGTGCAGGGCGAAGTGCTCAAGAAGCCCGAGTGGATCCGCGTGAAGGCCGGCTCGCCGACCACGCGCTTCTACGAGATCAAGCAGATCCTGCGCGAGAACAACCTGCACACGGTGTGCGAGGAAGCCTCCTGCCCGAACATCGGCGAATGCTTCGGCAAGGGCACGGCCACGTTCATGATCATGGGCGACAAGTGCACCCGCCGTTGCCCGTTCTGCGATGTCGGGCACGGCCGGCCCGACCCGCTCGACCAAGACGAGCCGCTGAACCTGGCGCGCACCATCGCCAAGCTGCGCCTGAAGTACGTGGTGATCACCAGCGTCGACCGCGACGACCTGCGCGACGGCGGCAGCGGCCACTTCGTCGAATGCATCCGCAACATCCGCGAGCTCTCCCCGCTGACGCAGATCGAGATCCTGGTGCCCGACTTCCGCGGCCGCGACGACCGCGCGCTGGAAATCCTCAAGGCCGCGCCGCCGGACGTGATGAACCACAACCTGGAAACCGCGCCGCGCCTTTACAAGGAAGCGCGCCCGGGCAGCGACTACCAGTTCAGCCTGAACCTGCTGAAGAAGTTCAAGGCGCTGCACCCGAACGTGCCGACCAAGAGCGGCATCATGGTCGGCCTCGGCGAGACCGACGAAGAGATCCTGCAGGTGATGCGCGACATGCGCGCACACGACATCGACATGCTGACCATCGGCCAGTACCTGTCGCCATCGAACTCGCACCTGCCAGTCAAGCGCTACGTGCACCCCGACACCTTCAAGATGTTTGAGGAAGAGGCCTACAAGATGGGCTTCAGCCACGCCGCCGTGGGCGCGATGGTGCGCTCGAGCTACCACGCCGACGAGCAGGCGCACGCAGCCGGCGTCTGAGGCGCGCACCATGGTCGCCGGTACCCTGACGCTGCGCCACTACGGCGCATCGCACGGCAGCCATGCACACGACCACTTCCAGGTGCTGATCGGCCTCGACGGCGTGCTCGAACTCGAGGTCGAAGGACGCGGCCGGCGCATCGCCGCCGGTGACGGCTGCGTGATCCCGCCGGGCGAGCGCCACGACTTCGGCGCCGACGGCAGCAGCCGGTGCCTGGTGCTCGACAGCACCCTGAGCGCCTGGCAGCGGCATGCCGGGCAGGTCATGCCATCGCCCCAGGCGCACGCCCTCGCGCAATGCCTCGCCCAGAGCGTGACGCAGGACCACACGCTGGCCACGCTTTACGGCCCCCTGTTGCTGCTGGAGGCCTGGCACCGTACGCCGACGGCGCGCAGCGCACGGCGCCCTGTCGACTGGGCCGCTCTCGCCGCATGGGCCGCCGCCCGGCACGAAGCACCGATCGACGTCGCCACGCTGGCGGCGCGCTGCTGCCTCAGTGCCAGCCAGTTCAACGCGCGCTGCCGCGACGAGATGGGCACCAGTGCGATGCAATGGCTGCGCGACCTCCGCCTGGCCCATGCGCGCACGCTGCGCGCCGCCGGCACCAGCGTCGCCGAGACGGCGCGCCACACCGGCTACCGCTCGCCCTCGGCGCTCACTGCCGCCCTGCGTCGCCAGGCACAGCCCAACGGCTGAACCGAGGCGCGTTGCGCGACGACGCGCCGTCGTCACGCGACGACCGGGCGCTCTAAGCTCGGCGCATGTCCTCCGCCACCCTGCTCGCGCTCGGCGCCATTGCCTTCTGGGCCACGCTCGCCTCGCTGGGCACCGCGCTCGCGCACGTGCCCCCGTTCCTGCTCACCGGTCTTGCCCTGACGATCGGCAGCGTGCTGGGCCTGCCGGCGCTGCTGCGCGACCGCCGCGCCTGGGCGGTGCCACCGCGCACGCTCGCGCTCGGCATCTACGGGCTCTTCGGCTTCCATTTCCTGCTGTTCATCGCGCTGCGGAACGCACCACCGGTCGAAGCCAATCTGGTGAACTACCTGTGGCCGCTCTTCATGGTGGTGCTGGCGCCGGTGCTGCTCAAAGGCGTGACGCTGCGGCCGCTGCACGTGGTCGCTGCGCTACTGGGCTTCGCGGGCGCGGCCATCGCCATCCTCGGTGCGCGCAGCGGCGGCGTGTCGATGGGCGCCAGCCCGGCGTACTGGGGCTTCGTGCCCGCCCTGGGCTCGGCCTTCATCTGGGCCAGCTACTCGCTGTGGACGCAGCGCGTTCCCGCCTTCTCCACCGCCGCCATCGGGCTGTTCGGCCTGGTGTCGGGCCTGCTGGCACTGGCTTGCCATGCGTTGCTGGAGCCGTCGGTCGCGCTGAGTGGCCGCGACTGGCTGCTGATCGCGCTGTGCGGCCTCGGCCCGCTCGGCGCTGCCTTCTACCTGTGGGACATGGCCCTGAAGCGCGGCGATGCGCGGCAGATCGGCATCCTGAGCTACCTCACGCCGCTGGCATCGACCGGCCTGCTGCTGGTGCTGACCGGGCGGCCGCTGTCATGGACGATCGCGCTGGCCGCGCTGATGATCATCTCTGCCGCCGTGATCGGCACGCGCGCCCGCTGAGCGCTCAGAGCGGGAGCCGCGCGACGACCGAGAGCCCTGGCTCGGCACGACGCACCTGCAAGGTGCCGCCATGCGCTTCCACCACCAGCCGGCAGAGGTACATGCCGAGCCCGACGCCACCGGTGGCGCGCTGGCGCGCACTGTCGGCGCGGAAGAAGGGCTCGGTGAGGTGCGCCAGCTGTGCGTCGTCGACACCCGGACCGAAGTCGCGCACCTCGAGTTCGATGCCGCCCTCGGCCCGGCGCACGCGTAGCACCGGCGGCTGCGTTGCGACCGCGCCATAGCGAAGCGCGTTGTCCAGCAGGTTGCGCACCAGCAGCCGCATGCGCGTGCGGTCGAGCGCCAGCGTCGGCAGATCGACCGGGAGTTCGAGGCGGGCCACCGAGGCGTCCGGCATCTCGGCGACCGTGTCGCGCACCAGCGCGGCCAGATCGACCGGTTCACGGTGCAGCGCCGTGTGCGGGCCGGCCAGGCGCTCGCTCTCCAGCAGGTCGGTGATCAGGTCGCGCATCTCGTTGAGGTCGCGCAACAGGGCGGCGCGCTCTGCCGCTCCGTCCTCGGTGGCCGGCAGCAGTTCAGCATTGAGCCGTGCGCGCGTGAGCGGCGAGCGCAGCTCGTGGCTCAGCGCCAGCAGCAGCGCGCGCTTGGCATCGAGCATGCCGCGGATGTCGTGCGCCATCGTGTTGATACGTTGTGCCAGGTCGCCGAGCTCATCGCGCCGTCGCAACGGGATGGGCTGGTCGAAGTCGCCGCGGCCGAAGCGCTCGGCACCGACACGGATGTCGTCGAGCGGGCGCAGCAGCCTCCGGACATAGGCGTAGGCGGCGAGGATGAGCCCGAGCAGCAGCGCGAGCGTGACCCAGCCGACGCCATGCGGCTTGTCCTCCCAGGGCGAGGTGCCCAGCCCGAAGGTGACGACGTGGCCGTCGGCCGTGCTGCGCCGGAACCAGGCCTCGCGGCCCTCGTCGCGCCTGCCCGTGTCGCTGCGCCGGTCCGACCACCAGCCATGGCGATCCTTGTCGGGGTGCGAGTCCCAACGGACCTGCGGCCCCTCGATGCGGATCGAGATCGGAAGCCGCGCCACCAGCGCCTGCGCACGCGCGATGTCGGGCGGGCTGCCGATCTCGGCCATCAGGCGGTCGGTGTAGTCGATCAGCAGCGGCCTGGCCGCCTCGCGCCAGCCGGTCGAAAAAGCACGCTGCATGCCGCCCAGGAACACCGTGCCCATGGCAAACGCCAGCAGCACGAAGACCGTGATGAGCCGCAGCCGCAGCGAATGCTTCCAGCGGTGTCGCCAGCGTCGCTCGGCGTTCGGGCGTCGCTTCATTTGGCGACGGCCAGCGCGTAGCCCGCGTTGCGCAAGGTCTTGATGCAGTCGAGCGGCTCGAGCTTCTTGCGCAGCCGGCTGATCACGATGTCCACGGCGCGCGTGTAGAGCTCGGCCTCCTGGCCGCGCAGCTGGTTGAGGATGTCGTCGCGGCTCCAGACTTTGCCCGGCTGGCGGGCGAGCAGCGCCAGCAGTTCGAACTCGGTGCCCGTGAGTTCGACACGGTCGCCCTGGCGCTCCACCTCGCGCCGGTCGAGGTCGATGACCAGTCCGTCGAAGGCGAGCCGTTGCGGCGCAGCGGGCGCCTCCGCCGGCCTGCGCTGTCGGCGCAGGATGGTCTGCACGCGTGCGACGAGTTCGCGCGGCTCGAAGGGCTTGGGCAGGTAGTCGTCGGCGCCGAGCTCGAGCCCGACCACGCGGTCCATCACGTCGCCGCGTGCGGTGAGCATCACGATCGGGATGTCGCTTTCGCTGCGGATGGCCCGGCACAGCGCGAAGCCGTCCATCTCGGGGAGCATCACGTCGAGGATCGCCGCGTCGTAGTGCGCCGCCCGCAGCTTGGCCAGGCCCTCGCTGGGCCGGGTCGCGCTGTCGAGCACGCAGTCGAAACGCGCGAAGTAGGTCGCCAGCGGCGCCGCCAGGTGCGCATCGTCGTCGATCAGCAGGATGCGGGACATGAGTGGATTGTGCCCAGTGACGCCGGCCCACAGCACGCCGGCGATCAGGCCCGCCGGCATCGGCGCAGCGCAGTGCCTGGCGCTCCGTCCATGCGCGGCTCAGCCATGCCGGCCCCAGCGGCGGCCGCGCTCCATGAAGTCACGCACCTTTTGCTGCTGGTCGGGGCGCAGGTTGTCGAAGAAGTCCGCGGCAGCGGCAACGACCTCGGGGCTGCCCGCGCGCAGCGCTGCGGTCTTCTCTTCGATCAATCGGCCAGCGCCGGCCTGGTCGAACTTGTCGCCCGCAAACAGGGCCTGGAACTGCGCGCTCGGATCGCCGTTGCGCATGGCGGCGCGCTGTGCCTGCAGACGTTCGGCCAGCACGGCGAGCTTCTGCTTCTGCGCCGCGTCGAGCTCGAGCTTGCTGCCGACGCGCTCGACGAGCCTGGCACGGAATTCGGCGGAATCGCCGTGGCCCCAGCCATGGCGCTGTGCCGCGCAGCCGGCGATGCTGCCGAGCACCAGTGCACCGCCGAAGAGGCCGATGAGACTGCGCTTGATGAAGGTCTTCATGGGATGACTCGTTTCTGGAAGGCGTGATGCGGTGATGCGGTGATGCGGACGGCGATCAGAGGCGACTGCCGGCGGCACTGCTGCGTACGGCGCGCGGGTCGGCGGCATTCGGCAGCGTCGACACGACGCGGCTGTTCACGCGCGACCCCGGCGTCACGTTCTGGTCGGGCGTTCCGGGGACACGTTCGGCCTCGGCGCGGACCGTTTCGCGGTCCCTTGAGACCGCCAGGATCTCGGCACCGCGCGAGCCGCGCACGACGTTCTGGTCGGGCGCATGCGCGGTGCGCACCGCATCGGCCACGACGTCGGCGCGGGTCATGCCATGCGGCGAGAGAAGCACGCCATCGTAGCCCTCGGCCTGGGCAGCGGAAACACCGAGCAGCGCGATGGCGGAAACGGCGAGGAAGGTGTGACGGATCGTCATGTCGGGCTCCTGATCTCAAGGAAGTGAAGGAGCCTCGATGGTGCGATCCGCGGTCGACGAAGTCCTTTCGCCGCCGTATCGGCGTGTTTCGTTTTATTGCGACGCCGGCAAGGCGGCGCGACGTCAGCGCGGGGCGCTGAGCAGGAGCGCGGGCTCGTCGGCTTCCAGCACACTCTGCGCCCAGGGCACGAGCTTGGCCGCGTCGGCGCGCAGCACCTCCTGCTTGACCGCGAGGATCTGCGAGGGGTGCATCGAGAAGCTGCGCAGCCCCAGCCCGATCAGCAGACGCGTGAAGGTCACGTCGCCTGCCATCTCGCCGCACACGCTCACGCCCTTGCCCTGGCGGCGGCACTCGGCGATGGTGTCGGCCACCAGCCGCAGCACGGCCGGGTGCGCCGGGTCGTACAAATGCGCGACGGCCTCGTCGGCTCGGTCGATGGCCAGCGTGTACTGGATCAGGTCGTTGGTGCCGATCGAGAGGAAGTCGAAGTACTTGAGGAAGGTCCGCACCGTGAGCGCCGCGGCGGGGATCTCGATCATCGCGCCGAGCTTGACGACACCGTGCACCGCGCCGCGCTGGTCGAGCTGCGCGCGCGCCTCGTCGATCAGCGCCAGCGTCTGGTGGATCTCGCTGGCATGGGCCAGCATCGGGATGAGCAGGTGGATCTCGCCATGCGCCGCCGCTCGCAGGATGGCCCGCAGCTGCGTCAGGAACATGGCCGGGTCGGCCAGGCTCCAGCGGATGGCGCGCAGTCCGAGCGCCGGGTTCAGATGCTCCTGGCGCCCGGCCTTGCCGTCCAGCGGCTTGTCGGCGCCGACGTCGATGGTGCGGATGGTCACGGGCATGCCCTGCATGCCTTCGACCGCGCGTCGGTAGGCCTGGTACTGCTCTTCCTCGTTGGGCAGCCGCGTGAGCTGCTGTGCCTCGCGGCCCATGAAGAGGAATTCACTGCGAAACAGGCCGACACCGACGGCCCCGGCCTTGACCGCGCCGAGCGTGTCCTCGGGCATCTCGATGTTGGCGAGCAGGTCGACCCGTTCGCCGTCGAGCGTCACCGCCGGCTTGTGGCGCAGGCGGACAAGGCGCCCGCGTTCGAGCTCGCCCTGGCGCTGCTTGAAGCCGTACTCGGCCAGGATGATCGGCGACGGGTCGACGATCACCACGCCGGCATCGCCGTCGATGATCACCCAGTCGTCCTGCCGCACCAGCTGGCTGGCGGTGCGCGCGCCGACCACCGCCGGGATGTCCATGCTGCGCGCCACGATGGCGGTGTGCGAGGTGCGCCCACCGACGTCGGTCACGAAGCCGGCGAACACGCTCTTCTTGAACTGCAGCATGTCGGCGGGCGACAGGTCGTGCGCGATCAGCACCAGCGGGGCATCGACGCCTTCACCGCTGGTCGGGTCGTGGTGTTCGTCGTCGGCCGATGCGCGTTTGCGCTTCGGCGGCGTCGGCGCCAGCACGGCCGCCGTGCCCTTCATGCGATGCAGCATGCGCTCGACGACCTGCTCCAGGTCGGCCTTGCGCTCGCGCAGGTACTCGTCCTCCATCTCGTCGAACTGGCGCGCGATCAGCTCGAGCTGGGTGGTGAGCGCCCATTCGGCGTTGTAGAGGCGGTCGGTGATCCAGTGCTTGACGCCGTCGCTGAGCGCTTCGTCCTGCAGCAGCATCTGGTGCACCTCCAGCAGCGCAGCCAGCTCGTGCGGCGCCTCGCTCGGGCCCATCAGCGCGACGCTGGCCTGCAGCTTGGTCAGCTCGTCGGCGACCGCATTGCGCGCGCTGCGCACCCGCTGGATCTCGGTCTCGACCTGCTCCGGCTTGATGAAGTAATGCGCGACGTCGATGCGGCTCGACACCACCAGCACCGCGCGCCCGATGGCGATGCCGCGGGCGACCGGGAGGCCGTGGACCGCGAAAGTCATGGAACGAGGTGCGCCCTGAACATCACTCGCCTTCGCCGAACTTGTCGTTCATGAGCTGCACCAGCGCATCCATCGCCTGCTGCTCCTGGTCGCCGTTCGTCTCGAGCTCGACGGTCGCGCCGAGGCCGGCGGCCAGCATCATCACGCCCATGATGCTCTTGGCGTTGACGCGGCGCTCGCCGCGGGCCAGCCAGACGTCGCAGGGGAAGCTGCCGGCAAGCTTGGTGAGCTTGGCCGACGCGCGTGCGTGCAGGCCCAGCTTATTGCTGATGGTCACGGATGTCTTGATCACTGTGCTTTCTTCTCGCCTGGTTCTGGGGAGCGGAGACCGCGACTTGCATGACGCCGGCGGTGCCGCCGGCCATGGCCCGCTGCACCAGCGCATCGAGCGGCTCGTTGCGATAGCTCACCGCGCGCAGCAGCATGGGCAGGTTGACGCCGGCCACCAAGCGCGAGCGCGCGCCGTCGACCAGCTTCTGCGCCACGTTGCAGGGCGTGGCGCCGAACACGTCGGCCAACACGAGCACCTGCGAGCGCGGCACACGCAACGCCATCTCGAGCGTGATGCGCGCGGCCGCCAGTGTTTCTTCGGGCGACACGTTGGGCAGCACGTCGAGCGCGGCGATGTTCCGCTCGCAATCGGGAAACACATGCAGCGCACACTGACGCAGCGCCTGGGCGAGCGGAGCGTGGGCAATGATGAAGATGCTGTTCATGCGGCGCGATGAGTCGGGCGTCGATTATGCGGGCCGTCCGAGCCAGTCGAGGGACGATCGGTGAAGCGGCTCACGGAAGCCGCAGCCCTTCATCGAAGGTGCTGACCGCATCCGCAGCCGACGGCCGGCCGAGCACCGTGGCCTGGTAGAGCGAAACGCCGCCGGCGCGCGTCTGCGCGAACCACAGCAGATGCGCCTGGGCCTGGCCACGGGCATCGAGGCGGACAGGTGCCGGGCGCAGCGCGGCGCGCGGAAGCGTGGCCGGGGTGTCGGCGGGCTGCGCATCGGCCAACTGTGCGCGCGTGGCGGCGCGCCAGGCGATCAGCCAAACTTCGGCCTGGGCAGCATCCGCGGCACGCGCATGCGCTACCGCGAAGGTCGCGCCGCCCGCCTCGCAGCCAACCACCTCGACCGCGACCGAGGCGTTGCCGAGCGGCATGGCACGCGTGGCGCGGTCGGGCTTGCAGGGCAGCATCGCGACCAGCCCGGCATCGCCGACCGGCACCTCGCGCCAGTTGAAGGTCGGGCTGCATGCCGTCGAAACGGCGGCGGCGAAAAGGGCGGCCGTCAGGCCGGCACGGAGTGGGATGCGCATCGGGCGGCGATTATCGAGCCGAGCGCCCGACCCCTGCCGTCGCCCTTGTTCTCAACGGATGGCGCCGAACACCTTCTGCAGGATCGCGCTGCCACTGCCGACCGGGTCCTGGCGGATCTTGCGTTCTTCCTCGCCGATCATGAGGTACAGGCCATCGAGCGACTTGCCGGTGACATAGCCCTGGAGGTTGGCGTCTTCCTTCTTCACCAGGCCGAAGCCCGCGGCCTTGCCGGCGAACTTGTTGTACTTCTCGGCGAGCTTGACCTTGACGGTGGCGGCGCTCACGATCGGCAGGAAGCGCTCGGTCAGTGGTGCGCGCGTCTTGCCCGCGAAGAACTCCGTTACCGAGTTCTCGCCGCCAGTCAGGATGCCTTTGGCGTCGGTCACGCTCATGGTGCGCACGGCGTTGATCAGCAGGTCTTTGGCGGCGGGCACCGCCTGCTCAGCAGCGCGGTTCATCGCCGTCACCAACTCGTCGATGCGGCTGCCCTGACCCATCATGCGCAGGACTTTCGAGCCGTCTTCCAGGTAGCCTGGCAAAGGAATGCGCACCTTCGGATTGCCGAGGAAGCCGTCGGGCCGGCCCAGCAGGCTGACCGCCACGGTGGCGCCCTTCTCGAGCGCGGCCTTGACGCCACCCGAGGCATCGGCGGCACTGAGGTCGCCGAGCGACAGCGCGTGGGCGCGTTGCGTGGCGAGCAATACCAGCGAAGCCGGCACGGCGAGGCAGGCGGAACTAAAATTGCGGCGTTTCATCGATCATCTCCCATGAAAAAAATCATCCCTGTCGCCGCCCTCGCGATCGCCCTGGCCGCCGGCGCAGGCGTCTACCTGAGCACCGGTGTTTCGGCCGCGCCGGCGTCGACCTTCGTCCTGCTCGACGGCAGCAAGAAGACGACCGACGACCTCAAGGGCAAGGTGACGCTGGTGAATTTCTGGGCCACCAGCTGCGTGACCTGCGTGGGCGAAATGCCCAAGGTCATCGCCACCTACGACAAGTACAAGGCGCAAGGCTACGACACCCTGGCCGTGGCGATGAGCTACGACCCGCCGAGCTACGTGGTGAACTTCGCCGAAACGCGCAAACTGCCCTTCAAGGTCGCGATCGACAACACCGGCGCCGTCGCCAAGGCCTGGGGCGACGTGGCGCTCACGCCGACCACCTACATCGTTAACAAGCGCGGCGAGATCGTGAAGCGCTATGTGGGCGAGCCGGACTTCGCCGAGCTGCACAAGCTGATCGAGAAGCTGCTGGCCGAGGCCTGAGCCGTCACAGCCCTCGAAGAAAAGGCACCGCGAGGTGCCTTTTTTGCGTCTGTGGGGCGGCGGCCGCCGGATCAGCGCGAGCGGAAGCTGTCGTGGCACGCCTTGCAGGACGCGCCGGCCGGTCCGATGGCGGCCTTGATGGCGTCCAGGCTGCCGGTCTTGGCGGCGGCGGCCAGCTGGACCATCTCGCCCTGCGCCTTGCCGGCCAGGTCCTGGAACTTCGCCTGCTCGGTCCAGACTTCGGGGCGAGCCTTGCCGCCCTCGGTGCCAGGGCCGAATGCCGGCCACGGCTGCTTGATGAGTTCAGCCACGCGGGCGGCGCTCTCGTCGGCCACCTTGGCATCGAAGTTGTCGCGGCCCGACGCCATGTCGGCGACCCGCTTGAAGTTCTGCTGCAGTTCCTTCAACGTGGCCTGACGGAACTTGATCGCGTCCTCGGGCTTGTCGAATTTCTGCGGCTGGGCCAGTGCGGGCAGCGCGGCGACAGCGAGCGTCGCGGCACATGCCAGGGCGGCAAGACGAATCATGGCTTTCCTTTTTTCGATCGTAGGGGCGGCACCGCGGCGCAGCGCCGATGGCAGTGTAGGGGCGCACAGCGGCCCCAGTGGCAGCACAAGGATTTCCCATCGCGAGGCACGGATTTGCTAATCTGCGCCTTCCACAGCCCTTCCCGCCCGATGACGCCCCCCGCTCCTTCCCCTGCGCGCTCCACGACGCTGCCTGCCGGCGGGGCGCGCATCCACATCTGGGACTTGCCCA
>CALRYR010000005.1:0-26279 GCA_943372425.1 Variovorax sp. YR752
CGAACCCAAGCCTGTGCGGCCAGCCCTGCCAGGCCACACCCAGGCCCGGATGGTTCGGATTGCCGCTGCGCGCGAACGCGCCCACGGCGTTCTGCATGGCGCCGGACAGCGCGAGCCGCCCTGGCTCGTTGGCGCGCGTGAACGAGATCCGCGCGTACAGGGAAGGCCCGAAGTTGCCGAAGACGAAGGGCAGGTCGAAGGTGTGTGCCGCGCCGAAGATCCTGTCGAAGGGTGCGGGCAACTCGTCCCACTCGAACTCGTACGCCCAGACGGCATCCTGTTGCGTCCGCAATGCGTTCAGCACATCGTCCCGGATCGCCGTGAACCAGAGCCGGTCGAGCTCCGCGGCACGCGCATCGAAACCTGTGACCGGCGCCGTGGCGGGCAGATAGGCGGGCGGCACCCACTGTTCAATCGTGGTTTGAGGCGCGGCTTCGGGATCGTAGCGGGACGCGAGCGCGAAGACCGCCGCATCGTCGAGCAGGCGGCCGCTGGTTCCGCCGAGGTCCGGCCGCATCGCGAACAGCTGCGGGAAGAGCTTCGTTTCGTCGCGGGTGTGGCCGGCCAGAACCGGCACGTGGACGTAGCGACCGGCACGAATGGCGTCGATGGGGTCCTCTGCCACCACCCAGCCATCCGGGATCGGATTGGAGGCGGCCATGCCGCGCTGCGTCAGGCGGGTGCGAACGAGGCCCAGGATCGTGTCGGCCGACGCGGCGCGCAGCCAGTCCGCAGGTGCAGTCCCTGCCGCCAATGCCACCCGCCGTGCATCGGCCTCGTCGGGCGCACGACCTTCTGCGATCAGCAGTTCGTGCAGCAGCGCATCCCCCCGCGCGGCCCACAGCGCTGCCGGCTGCACACCCGCGATCGCGCCTTTCGGCAGCGTGCGCGCGGTCGAGATGCCGCCGCTGAGCGCGATGACCCGGTGGAACAGCGGCTTGTCGCGCGCCACCATCATCGGCGACGTGAGCAAGGCGTAGACGTTCACGGCCCCTGCGGATTGCCCCATCAGCGTCACGCGCTGGGGGTCGCCACCGAATGCCGGCGCGCTGGCGCTCACGAACTCCAAGGCCTTGACGATGTCGAGCAACGCGAAGTTGCCCGAATCCTCCTCGCGCTGGCCGGTCTTCAGCCGGGCCTGGTGGAGGAAGCCGAAGACGCCCAGCCGGTAGTTGACCGAGACCACGACGGCATCCTCGTGGCGCGCCAGCGCGGCGCCGTCGTAGACCGGGTCCGCGGTGTAGCCGGTGATGTTACTGCCGCCGTGCACGAAGACGATGACGGGCCTGGGCGCGGCGGCAGGCGTGGCCGGCGTCCAGATGTTCAGATAGAGGCAGTCTTCCGAGCCCACCGTCTTGCCCAGCGACGAGCCGATGGTCTCGTCGTAGCGGTTGTGCAGGCCGGGGCCATAGAGCCGCCCGGTCTGCACGCACGCCGGCGCGAACGCGGTGGCAGGCCGTGCTGCGGTCCACCGGTCAGGCGCCCGCGGTGCGCGCCAGCGTGCCTCGCCGACCGGCGGGCGCGCGTACGGGATGCCCTTCCAGCTCCAGGTGCCTGTGGCGCTCGCGTCGTCGCGGCCGATCACCGGGCCCCATGGGGTGTCGCGCTGCAGGGCGGGCCCAGGCGGGGCGACCGCCGCGCAGCCGGCGACCAGCAGCAGGAGGAGCGCCGCGCCCGCACGCGTGGCCGAGCGGTGTGCCCGCGGCAGGCTGTTCATGACTCGGCCGTGATGTTGGCCGACTTGATGATCTGCGCCCACTTGCGCGTTTCACTGGCGATGAACGCGCTGAACTCGGCGGCGCTCCCGCTACGCAATTGCAGCCCGGCCGCCTCGGCCTTGCGACGGACATCCGCATCGGCGACCGCGGCATTGATGTCCGCATTCAGTCGCTCGACGATGGCGGCGGGCGTTCCGGCCGGCGCGAGCATGCCGTACCACCCGTAGCCCACGACGGAAGCCAGCCCTTGCTCCCGCAGGGTCGGCGCGTCCGGGTAGAGCGGCGTGCGCTCCTCCAGCGCGACGCCCAGCACCCGCAGCTTGCCGGCCTGAATGTGCGGGATCGCGGTGGAGATCGCCGTCAGCGTGGCATCGATCCGCCCGCCGAGCAGGTCGGTGTACGCCGGCGCATCGCCACGGTACTGCACCACGACGCCTTTCATGTCCGCCGCGCGCAGCAGCAGTTCTGCCGTCAAGTGCGGCGCGGAGCCCGCGCCTGGCGAACCGAAAGTGGCACCCTTGGGGTTGCCCTTGGCGTACTTGATGAACTCCGCGAGCGACTTGTAGGGCGCGTCGGCATTGGCGATCAGGAACAGCGGCGCGATGGCCGTGCCGGCGATCGCGGCGAAGTTCTTGTGCACGTCGTACGGCAGGTCCTTGTAGAGCGCCTCCCCGATGGCGATCGGCGCTGCGGCGTGCAGCAGCGTGTAGCCGTCCGCCGGCGCCTTGGCCACGTAGTCGTTGGCGATGCGGGTGCCGGCGCCGGCCTTGTTCTCGACCACGATGCTCTGGCCGAGTTTGCGGCCGAGGAAGTCGGCGAGCACGCGCGTCAGGATGTCGCTCGACCCACCGGCGCCGTAGGGCGAGACCATGCGGATCGGCCGTGTCGGCCAGGCTTGCGCCATGCTGGCGGCGCTCCAGGGCAGCGCGAAGCCGGCTGCGGCGGCGCCAAGAAGGTGTCGGCGATTGAGGTTCATGTGGTTTGTCTCCGTAGGTTTTCTTGTGTCAGATCGGCTGGATCGGGGGATAGGCGAAGCGCAACGCCAGGTGGTCGGCATGCGGTTGGTACAGGCGCAGCACGACGTAGAACAACGCGTCCTTCGGCGTCGGAAGCCAGTTGACACCCGGCCCCGGGTCGTCCGCCTGGAGCCGGATGGCCAGCCCGCCGTCGGCATCGTGGTGCAGGCCGGGCGTGCGATCGCCGATGGAGTACCGGTGGATCGGGTTGGCCACGAAGAGGCAATCGCTGCGGCGGTACATCGTGAGCGACCAGAAGGCGCCCACCTTCAGTCCCTGCCCCGGCGCGAAGCGCAATTCGTAGCGCAGCGATCCATCGAGCGGCGCGCCACGCGCATCGACCTCCGCTGTCGGATACATCGCCTCCTCGACGCCCAGCGCGCCGATGAAGTTGCGCGCGATGCGGGCGCGCGTCGCGTAGTCGTCGCCCCAGTGCGTCCTCACCATCACCGGGATCGCCCAGCCGCCGCCCAGGTCGTGCGGCTGGTCGCTGGTGCGCAGCCGTTCGTAGACCGCGGGCAGCGACGTGGCCAGGTCGTCCGCCGCAGGAGGCCAGGCCAGGTGTTCGCCCGGATGCGGCGGATTGCGCCGCAGTGCGGCATCGACGATGGACAGGTACAGGTCCGGTGCCGGGACGCCGGCATCGCGCCCGTCGATCCATGTGTCCACACGCATCGCCGCGTCGCTGCCGTCGAGACGCACGAGGCGCATCGCGGACTGCGACGCCCGCACCCGGGCGGCGTCCTCGCCGTCGTCTTCCACGAGATGGCGGCCGATCAGCCACACGTCGTCGCCCGGCGCGGCGATCGTCAGCGTGATGCCCGGCGGCACGGCGCCATGCCAGCCCGGCCCATGCACGAGGGTGCGCTGGGGCCGGTTGCCCGTGGTCCGGCGGCCCACATAGGCGAAGGGATTCGTCCAGGCATCCAGCAGTCCCAGGGTCCAGTAGCGATCGCCCATGTCGGGCGTCTCGATGACGACCGGCCCTTCCGACAGATCCAGCCAGGCATTGCTGTAGACCGTGTCGTTGTTCGGGCTGACGACCTCCCGGTCGTCCGGGCCCAGGCGACGGTGCGTGTGGGTGAACTGGTTGACCCATCGCACGAAGGATTGCGGATTCGGCGCGGCGAACCCCAGCGTCGGATGGCGGCGTGCGGTCGTCGCCGCGCGCATCCGCATCATCTCGAACAGCGGCAGCGTCTGCACCACCACATCGTCGCAGCCGGGCACGGTCGAAGTCATCGTTGTATCCATTGCGTTGTGCTCCGCCTTCATGCCACCACACGGTTGCGGCGAAGTTCGCCGATCTCATCGGCCGACAGCCCGATCCCCTGCAGTACCTCGTCGGTGTCGGCCCCGCATGCCGGTGCCGCGCCGGGCGTGGCGCGAGGCGCATCGCCCAGCCGATACGGCAAGCCCAGCGACGGATGGCGTTCGCCGTTCGCGCCGAGCGCATCGACCAGGATGCCGCTCGCCTGGACATCCGCGCTCTGCAGCACCTGCCGGTAGCTGCGCACGAAGCCCACGACGATCTGGTTGCGGCTCAGCAGCTCCACGCACTCCTCGCTGGTGAAGGACGAGAGGCATTCGCGCAGCACGATGCGCAACTCGGCACGATGCTGCACCCGCAGCGCGTTCGTGGCGAATCGCGGGTCCGTCGCGAGTGGTTCGCGCCCCATCACGCGACAGAAGCGCACCCAGTGCTCGTCCGCGTAGGCAGACAGCACGATGTGCCCATCGCGCGTCGCCACGACCTCCGCGGCCGGCGCGTTGTTCGGCTGGCCATCGCCGATGCGCGTGGGCTCGGGCGCGCCGCCGAGGTAGTCGCACCAGGTGGTGGCCTGCAGATGCATCGCCACCTCGAGCAGCGATGTGCGCAACGTCTCGCCGACGCCGGTCTGCGTCCGGCCATAGAGCGCCGCCAGCACGGCCTGGGCGCCGAGATGGGCCGCGGCCGCATCGATGATCGGCACCCCCACCTTCTGCGGCAGCCGGTCCGGTTCACCCGTCACGGACATCAGACCGCTCTCGGCCTGGGCGGCGATGTCATAGCCGGGCCGCTCGCTCGACGGGCCGAGGTCGCCGAAGCCCGAGATCGACAGGTAGATGAGCCGGGGGAAGCGCTTGCGCACCACGGACGCGCCGAGGCCCAATGCCTCCACGGCGCCGGGACGGAGGTTCTGGATCAGGACATCGCAATCACCGATCAGGCGCCACGCGATCTCGCGGCCGGCATCGCTCTTGAGGTCGAGCGCGATGGATTGCTTGCCACGGCTGTAAGCACGGATCATCGACTCGCCATAGCGGCCGATGTGTCGCGCCTGGTCGCCCGCGAGCGGCTCGATCTTGATCACCTGCGCGCCCAGTTCGGCGAGCACCATGGCCGCGCCGGGTCCGGCGATGTACTGCCCCATGTCGATCACGCGCACGTTGCGCAACGGGGCGGCCGCCCCGAATGCCTCTTTTGTCTTGTTCATCGGGATGACGTTATCCCCTTCCCCGATTCTTGAAAATTCGATAATCGTGAGGGACTGATCAACGTTGGCTATGACCCTGGAACGCATGATGGACACGAAAACCGACCGCCTCATCCGCACGCTGCGCCTGAGGCACCTCGAATTGCTGGTGGTTCTTTCGGAGACCGCCACGATGCGCGGCGCCGCGACACGGTTGCATCTGAGCCAGCCGGCCATCAGCAAGATGCTGGGCGAGATCGAGGGCTGCTTCGGGGCCCGGCTGTTCGAACGCAGTCACCAGGGCATCCATGCGAATGCGCTGGGGTCGAGTGCCGCCTCTCGCGCACGCGCGGCGCTCCATGAACTGGCGCGGGCCACCGAAGACGTCGATGCCATGCAGAGCGGCGTGACCGCCGTGCTGCGGGTGGGCGCGCCATCCGTCACCGCCGCCATCCCGGCAGCCATCGCCACCCTTCGGAAGCGACTGCCGGGTGCCGCGGTCCAGTTGGTGGAGGGCCGCGTCCACGAGCTCATCCATCGCCTGCTGAAACGGGAACTCGACTGCGTGTTCGGCGCCATCACGCCGGAGCTGATCGCCAGCGACATGATCCCTTTGCTCGAACCCGTCGTGCTGCTGAAGGACGAGCTGTGCGTGCTCGCCGCCACCTCCAACCAGAGCGTCAGCGGGCGACGCTTGAAGTGGTCGGATCTGCGCGCTGCGCAGTGGGTGGTTCCACCCAAGGAAACGCTGGTCCGGCAGGCTTTCATCACGGCCTTCCTGAACAGCGGCGCGACGCCGCCCGTGCCGGTCGTCGAAGCCATGTCGTCGGTGACGATCGGCACCGTGCTTCGCATGGACCCCTCGCTGCTGTGCGCGGTGCGGCTGGAGCATGCACTGGACGAAGTCACCCGCGGCGGCGTTCAGCGACTCAAGGTCCTGCCGCAGGTCGTGCTTCCATCGTTCGGCCTGTTCTTCCGACGGGACGGCGTGGAAAGGCCCGAGATCCTGACCGCGTTCGCGCAGGCCATTCGCGGCGTGAGTGGAAACAGTCCGGGCAGATTCCGGCGCCTCGGTCTTCCGGCAAACTCCAGCATTCCTTGACCGGCTCCCCCCACACCCACGCCTCATGCCACTGCCTTTCGTCCAGGAAGATCTGGAGCACGCGACACGCCGGCGGCGGCGCCTCGTCGCCAAGCTCGCGGTGCTCAATCTCGCGATCGCGGTGCTCCTCTCTGCGCTGGTGTATTTCGTGCTGAACACCTCGCGGCAGACGGTCGCCTCCCAGACCGAGGCGATCGCCGAGAACCTCGCAGCGATCGCAAAGCTCAACATCGAAAGCGAGCTGGGCCGCATCGACGCGGTTCTCACGGCGACCGCAGAAGAGATCCAGCGGATGCAGGCCGCGGGCATCGACGACGATCAGGTTCTTCTCGACGTGCTGGCGTCGCGCATGCCTCTCGTGCCTGGTGCCCAGGCATTGCGGCTTTCCGACGCCAAAGGCCAGGTCCGATGGGGCAACGAACTCTCCCCGGCCGCTCCTGCCAACATCGCCGACCGCTCCTACTTCCAGCGCGCGATGTCCAGCCCACAGGCATCGACCCTGGTCACCCCGCCCCTTCGCTCCCGGGTTTCCGGCCATTGGATCGTCGCCCTGCTCCGCCCCCTCCGGCCGAACGGGACATTCAGCGGCGTGTTGTACGCCAGCATTGCGGTCAGTCACTTCGAAGCGCTGTTCAGTCGCTACGAACTGGGCGAGAAGGACGCCGTGACGCTGCGGAACGACGCGATGCAACTCATCGCCAGGCGCTCGCCCGGAAGCCCTTCACAGGGAGAGGTCGGCGACGTGATCGTGTCGCCGGAGTTGCGTGCCACGACGCGCGAAAGCCCTTCCGGTGGGTCTTTCGTTTCCGAGGTCGCCGTGGACGGTGTGGAGCGGACCACCGCCTACCGTGCCATCAATGGCTGGCCCTTCGTGGTGTACGCGGGCCTGAACAACGACCGCTTCCTGAAAGCCTGGTGGCAGCAGGCATGGATGGTGTCCTCGATGGCCGCGCTGTCCTGGCTGCTGGTGGCGCTGGCATCGCTCGCCGCTTTTCGCTCGCATGTGCGACAGTCGCGGGTGCTGGCCGCACTCGCGGAGCAGACGCGGCAGACACAGGCGCTGCTGCGGATCGCGGCGGATGGGATCCACATCATGGATCGCCATGGCAAGCTGATCGAGATGAGCGACTCCTTCGCCGAGATGCTGCACTCGACGCGCGAACGCCTGCTGGGCCGCCATGTCTCCAGCTGGGACGTGAACCAGGACGAAGCAAAGATCAACGCATGGCTCGCCAAGATCGCACTCGGCGACAAACAACGCGTCGAGGTCCAGCACCGTCGGGACGACGGCACCATCCTCGACGTCGAACTCCAGCTGCGGGTGGCGGAGATCGCCGGCGAACTGATGATCTTCGCGTCGGGCCGGGACATCACGCAGGTCAAACAGCTGCTGCATGAGCAGACCGCCATGCTCGAGAGCGACCTCGTCGGCATGGTCAGGGTGGAAAACCAGACCATCGGCTGGAGGAACCGCGCGTTTGAGCGCCTTTTCGACTACGCACCCGGCGAGCTGGCCGGCAAGCCCCTGCGTCTGCTGTATTCGGACGACGAAACCTACGACCAGTCCAGCGAGGGCGCCGCCTCGATGCTGGAGGGTTCCGTACAGCATCGCATGGAACTCCGGATGCGCCGGAGGACGGGCGAGCTCATCTGGGTCGCAGTGAGCGGCGTGCGCCTGTCGAATTCGCAGACGTTCTGGATGGTCATCGACATCACGGCGATGAAGCAAACGCACGAGCAGCTCGCCCATGCGGCCTCCCACGATGCGCTCACGGGCCTGCCAAACCGGCTGCTGCTGCGGCATCGCCTGCAACAGAGCCTGGCGGCAGCCACGGCCGAAGGCAGCGCCCTTGCGGTCTGCTACATGGATCTCGACGGCTTCAAGGCGATCAACGATCAGCTCGGCCACGACGCGGGCGATCTGCTGCTGGTGGAGGTCGCGCGACGGGTGAGCGCGGTCCTTCGTCCGGGTGACGCTGCGTTCCGCGTTGGCGGCGACGAGTTCGTGTTGATCCTGGCCCCGTCACCCCAGACCGAATGGCAGCAGCTGCTCGACCGCCTGACGGCGCGCATCGCGCAGCCGGTCGACTTGCATCGAGGCCCATCCGCTTCGGTCGCGGTCACGATCGGCGTTGCCGTGTCGCAAGCCGCCGTCTCGGACGTGGAGTCGCTGCTCGACCAGGCCGACGAGGTCATGCTGCGCGGCAAGCGCGCGGGCAAGAGCCAGGTGTGGTGGTCCTGACGCCGGCGCGCTGAAGCACCGCGCCGTGCGGACGCTCAGTCGCGCGGCCCGTCGGTGCCGAACATGCGCCGCATCGCGGCGAGCCCGGCGACCAGGGCATTGGCGTAGGTCGTGTACGGGTCGGCGGACGACTCGACGGGAAGGTACGGCAAGGCCTCTTCCATGGCGTAGTCGGTGGCTTCCATCAGGACCCAATAGAACTCGCCATCCTCGAGCTCATGCACCGTCAGCGCGATGTTTCGCAATGGGGACATTGGCAATGGGAGTGGTGAATCAAGAGCACCCGCGCATCGTATGCACCGTGCCGGAAAGCGCCTGCGGAGAAAGTCACGGTCTATTACAAATGTCAATCGATGCCGCTGGAATGCCTGTTGTTGTCGACAAGAACGGGCATTTTGCACACATGGCTCGCATGCTTCTCCTACAGCGCTGTCGACAGCAGCCGGCCTACGCTTGGCTGGCTTCAGACACCAGCAACCCACGCGACGGAGAAACGCACCATGAGAAACTTTTCGCTTGACCCCAGCATGACGGCCGCGATCGGCGGCGCCTTCTATCCCACGGGCCATTCCATGGTGATGTTTCCCAACCCCGACGATGCCAAGCATGTGGGCCAGCAACTGGTCGAAAAGGGATTCAGCGCCGACGCCATCTACCTGATCCCGCCGGACATCGTGCTGTCGCAGATCACCCCGACCACCAGCGGCGCCGACGACCCGCTGCCGAGCGCCGGCACCGAGGGCGCCACCGTGCGTGCGTACACCAAGCTCGCTCGTGACGGCCACGGCGCCCTGCTCGTGGAGACGGAGGACGAGGATGCGGCCGAGCGGCTGATGGAAGTGGTCCGCACGGTGCCTTACTCCATTGCCCAGCGCTACCGGATGCTGGTCATCGAAGACCTCTGAACGGCGGCCTGCGGGCTCGACTCAGGCGGGCGTCGCGCGGCGTACGACATCGTGCGCCATGGCCTGCGCCAGCTCGTGCTCGCCCAGGAAGACCGTCACGGCGGCCTCCTGTGTGAGCAGCCGGGCCTCGTCCTCGTTGTGGCTGCGGATGACGGTCTCGATGGCCGGGTTCAAGGTGCGCGCCGTCTCGATCATCTGACGGACGTGCATCGCGTCCGGTGTGGCAATGACCAGAACACGCGCCCGCGCGATGTGCGCCTGGATGAGCACCGAGGGGTCCGATGCATCGCCCCACACCGCGGCCACGCCGTCCGCCCGCAGCTTCTCGACCAGTTCGCGGTTTTGATCCGCCACGACAAAGGGGATGTGATGCGCGGTGAGCGCCGCAGCAATGCGACGGCCGACGCGCCCATAGCCCACCAGCACCACCTGGCGTGACAGATAACGTGCCTCGGTCGTGGCCGGCAGTTCCGCGAGCGGCTCATCGCGCGCTTCCAGGCTGCGCGCGAAGGACGAATGGGCGTGCAGCCACTTCTGCAGCGGTGCGATCAGGCTGAACCACAGCGGGTTGGTCGCGATGGAGATCAGCGCGCCCGCCAGGATCAGGCTCTGCCCTTCCGCCGGCAACAGCTTCAGCGACACCCCCAGCCCGACCAGGATGAAGGAGAACTCGCCGATCTGCGCCAGGCTGGCGCTCACCGTCAGCGCGGTGTTCAGCGGGTAGCGGAAGGCCAGCACCAGCACGCAGGCGGCGATCGACTTGCCCACCACGATGACCAGCACCACCGCCAGCACCTGCAGCGGCCGGTCGATCAGCACGGCCGGGTTGAACAGCATGCCGACCGAGACGAAGAAGAGCACGGCGAAGGCGTCGCGCAGCGGCAGCGACTCTTCGGCGGCGCGCTGGCTGAATTCCGACTCGCGCATCACCATGCCGGCGAAGAAGGCGCCCAGCGCGAACGACACACCGAACAGCGCCGCGGACGCGAAGGCGATGCTCACTGCAGCCGCCACCACGCACAGCGTGAACAGCTCGCGCGAATTGGTGCGCGCGACCTGCCAGAGGATCCACGGAAAGGCGCGCCGGCCGACCACCAGCATCAGCACCACGAAGCCGCCGACCTGCAGCAGCGTGACGCCCAGTGTGGGCCAGATCTCGCTGGCGTCGGCGCCGTCGGCCGAGCCGCCCAGCGTGCTGGCCAGCGGCGGCAGCAACACGAGCACCAGCACCATGGCGAGGTCCTCCACCACCAGCCAGCCGACCGCGATGCGCCCGGTGTAGGTGTCGAGCAGCCCCAGACTCTCCAGCGCGCGCAGCAGCACCACCGTGCTGGCCACCGACAGCGCCAGGCCGAACACCAGCGCTGCGCCCAGCGGCCAGTCCCACCACAGCGCCAGCGCGCCGCCCATCAGCGTGGCTACCGCGATCTGCACCAACGCGCCGGGGACGGCGATCTTGCGAACGGCCAGCAGGTCGTCGAGCGAGAAATGCAGGCCGACACCGAACATCAGCAGCATCACGCCGATCTCGGCGAGCTGCGCGGCGATCTCGGCGTCGGCCACGAAGCCGGGCGTGAACGGCCCGATGATCACGCCGGCAAGCAGGTAGCCGACCAACGCGGGCAGCCGCACGCGCGCCGCCAGGAAGCCGAGCACGAGCGCGAGCCCGAGGCCGGCGGCGATGGTGTTGATCAGGGAAACGCTATGGGGCATCCGGGGGTCGCTGAGCGGTCGAGGGTGCGGAAATCCTGGGGCTTGCCGCCGATGTCGGCTGCAAGAGGTTGCCGTGACTTTAGCGTCCAGCGCGCCGCGGCCCCCACGCCGCGTCAGAAAACCCCGTCGAAGCGCCCTTTCACCAGAAGCCCAGGACCTTCCACCATGCCGTGCCGATGACGGCGAAGACGACGAGTTCGACCACGCACATCACGAAACCCACACGCCACCACAGGCCCATCGTGACGTAGCCACTGCCGAAGATGATGGGCGACGTGCCGGTGGCGTAGTGCGTCAGCGTCATCATGATGGACGAGCCGGCGGTCATCATCAGCATGAAGGGCACCACGTAGGTGGCCGGAATCAACTGCGCTCCCACCCCGAGGAACGCGAACATCATTGCGCTGATGTGCGCCGTGGTGCTGGCGAACAGGTAGTGGGAGAACACGAACAGCAGCACCAGGATCGCGGCAATCGGCGGCCAGCCCATGCCGCTGGTGACGATGGCGGCCTTCATGCCTTCGGAGAACCAGGCGATCACGCCGACCTTGTTCAGCTGCTCGGCCAGCATCACGAGCGCGCCGAACCAGATGAGGGTGTCCCACGCGCTTTTCTCGGACAGCACGTCGTCCCAGTCGATGGTGCCGGTGATGATCAGCACGAACAGTCCGACGAAGGCCACCACCGTCGGGTCGAGCGTGAACGCGGCCCCGAACAGCATCGCCGGGACGTTCGCCCACAGCAACAGCAGCAGCCCGAAGGTGCCCAGCATGACCTTCTCGCTGGGCGCGAGCGGCCCCATCTTCGTCAGCGCGGTGCGCGCGTAGTCGACCGCGTCCGGCGTGGCCTTCAGTGCGGGCGGCGACAGCAGGTAGATCACCAGCGGCATCACGAGCAGGCAGACCACGCCGGGCAGCAGCATGCACAGCGCCCAGGTGGTCCAGGACAGGTGAAAGCTCTGGTTCGTGGCCCGGGCGACGTAGTCCACCACCAGCGGGTTGGGCGCCGTCGCCGTCAGGAACATGGCCGACGTGATCGGGTTGGCGTGGTAGTTGACCAGCGCCAGGTAGGTACCGACCTTGCCTTGCGTGCCCTTGGCCGGATCCGAGTCGAAGGCGGTGGCGATGGACTTCATGATCGGGTGCACGATGCCGCCGCCGCGCGCCGTGTTGCTGGGCGTGAAGGGCGCCAGCACCAGCTCGCAGAGGGTCAGGCCGTAGCCGATGCCGATCGTGCGCTTGCCCAGCAGCGCGATGAAGATCAGGCCGATGCGGCTGCCCAGGCCGGTCTTCTTCAGCCCGCGCGAGATCAGGATCGCGACCACGATCAACCAGATCAGCGGGCTCGAGAAGCTGCCCAGCGCGTCGGTGATCGCGCCTTTGGACGAGTTCGAGGTGACCTGCGTCAGAGAGACGATCACGATGGCCATCATCGCCATGACGCCAATGGGCATGACCTTGAGGATGATCGCCACGATCGTGGTCAGGAAGATCGCGACCAGCCGCCAGGCATCGGGTGTGAGCCCATCGGGACGGGGAATCAGCAGCAGGGTCACCAGCACGGCCGTGGCGATCAGCGCGGGCACCAGCTTGAAAGGCACGGCTTCGTTGAAGTAGCGAAGCGCCGCCTTGAGACGGGTGTAGATCATTCGGTTCTTTCCGGAGTGCCGGCCAGCCAGCCACGTGCGGCGCTCCGTGTCGCCGGCAGGTGGGTTCAATCTAGGCGCGATCGCCCGCGGCCGGTTGACCGGCGTCAAGTCCGGTTACGCCCGCCCAAAGAAAAACCCGCCGAAGCGGGTTTTGCCGAGCAGCGTGCGAGCGCGATCAGTGCATGTGCAGACCGCCGTTGACCGAGAAGTCGGCGCCGGTCGAGTAGCCGCCTTCGTCGGTCGCCAGCCACGAGATGATCGAGGCGATCTCGCTCGGCTTGCCCAGGCGCTTGACCGGGATGGTGGCGATGATCTTGTCCAGCACTTCCTGGCGGATCGCGTTGACCATGTCGGTGCCGATGTAGCCGGGGCTCACGGTATTGACGGTCACACCCTTGTTGGCCATCTCCTGCGCCAGCGCCATCGTGAAGCCGTGCATGCCCGCCTTGGCGGCGGAATAGTTGGTCTGGCCGGCCTGGCCCTTGGCGCCGTTGACCGAGCTGATGTTGATGATGCGGCCCCAGCCCTTTTCCACCATGTCCGCCACCACCTGCTTGGTGACATTGAACATGCTGTTGAGGTTGGTTTCGATCACCGCGCTCCAGTCTTCGGGCGTCATCTTGAGGAACATGCGGTCGCGGGTGATGCCGGCGTTGTTGACCAGCACGTCGATGCTGCCGTGCTCGGCCTTCGCCTTGCTGAAGGCGTCGACGGTCGAATTCCAGTCGCCGACATTGCCGACCGAGGCGTGGAACTCGTAGCCCTGCGCCTTCTGCTCGCCGAGCCATTTGCCGAAGTCGCGCGTCGGGCCGCAGCCCGCGATGACCGTGAATCCGTCCTGGTGCAGGCGCTGGCAGATGGCGGTTCCGATTCCTCCCATGCCACCGGTGACGTAGGCGACTTTTTTGCTCATGAGTATTCCTTGAATTGGTACGAGGCCCGGACAGGCCGAACCACTGTAGCGAAGTTTCTCACGGGCACCGGCCCAGGAAAACACTGACTCGCAAGGGCAACACAACTGTCACATCTCGTTCCTACACTGCGCCATGTCTTCGATCGCCCTGAATGGGGTCGCCAAATCATGGGGCGACAGCACCGCGCTGCACGCCGTCAGCCTCCGGATCGCCTCCGGCTCCTTCTGCGTCCTGCTCGGGCCTTCCGGCTGCGGGAAATCCACGACGCTGCGCATCATCGCGGGTCTGGAAACGGCCACCCAGGGCCAGGTCCTGATCGATGACCGCGACGTGACAGACCTGCCGCCCGCCCAGCGCGGCATCGCGATGGTGTTCCAGAACTACGCCCTCTTCCCGCACCTGAGCGTGGCCGAGAACATCGGCTTCGGCCTGTCGGTGCGCAAGGTGCCCGCCGCCGAAAGCGCCGAGCGCCTGCGCAATGCGGCGGCGCTGCTCGGCCTCACCGCCCTGCTCGACCGCAAACCCGGCCAGCTATCCGGCGGCCAGCAGCAGCGCGTGGCGCTCGGCCGCGCGCTCGTCGCCCAGGCCAAGGTCTGCCTGATGGACGAGCCACTGTCCAACCTCGACGCCCAGTTGCGGCAGGACATGCGGCGCGAATTGCGCGAGCTGCAGCAGAAACTGGGCCTCACCGTCGTCTACGTCACCCACGACCAGACCGAGGCGATGAGCATGGCCGACCAGGTCGTGCTGCTGAACCAGGGCCGGGTCGAGCAGGCCGGCACGCCGCGCGAGCTGTACGCGCGCCCGGCCACCACCTTCGCGGCGCGCTTCATCGGCACGCCGCCGATGAACCTGATCGCGCTCGAGGCCGACGGCCGCATCGCGGGCAGCGATGTCGCGGCTGGCGTGCAGGCCGTGCAACTGGGCGTGCGCCCCGAGGCCATCACGCTCGCCACCGACGGCATCCCCGCCGTGGTGCAGAGCGTCGAGTACCTCGGCGCCGACCTGGTGCTGCGCTGCGCCGTCGGCAGCGAAGTGCTGCTGGTGCGCGCCGCCGGCGGCCACGTGGCCACGCCGGGCGAGCACGTGCACCTGCGCTGGCCGGCCGACGAGGCCCACGGCTTCGACGCCGATGGCCGGCGCATTCAGTGACCCAAGAACACCCATTTTTCATCCGAGGAGAGAGTTCCACCATGCGACGCAATACCTTCGTCCAGACGCTGGCCGCCACCGCCCTGCTCACCGGCCTGACTGGCTTCGCGCAGGCCCAGGCGCCGGTCGACCTGCAGTTCTATTACCCGGTCGCCGTCGGCGGCCCGATCGCCAAGACCATCGACGGCTTCGCCGAGGGCTTCATGAAGGAGAACCCCGGCATCAAGGTCACGCCGATCTACGCCGGCACCTACCAGGAGACCATCGTCAAAGCGCTCACCGCGCACAAGTCGGGCACGCCGCCGGTCACCTCGGTGCTGCTGTCGACCGACATGTTCACGCTGATCGACGAAGACGCCATCGTGCCTTTCGACAACTTCGCCAAGACGCCGGAAGACAAGGCGTGGATGAACGGCTTCTACAAAGCCTTCATGGCCAACAGCCAGACCGGCGGCAAGACCTGGGGCATTCCGTTCCAGCGTTCGACCGTGGTCATGTACTGGAACAAGGAGCTCTTCAAGGAAGCCGGCCTCGACCCGAACAAGGCGCCGACGACCTGGGCCGAGCTGAAGGACGCCGCCGCCAAGCTGACCAAGAAGGATGCGAGCGGCAAGACCACGCAATACGGCGTGCAGATCCCGTCGAGCGGCTTCCCGTACTGGCTGTTCCAGACGCTGACGACGCCCAACGACGCGATCCTCGCCAACGCGGCTGGCACGCAAGTGAAGTTCGACGACCCGAAGGTCATCGAGGCGCTGCAGTTCTGGGTCGACCTCGGCAAGGCCGGCATCCACCCACCGGGTGTCGTCGAGTGGGGCACCACGCCGAAGGACTTCTTCGAAAAGAAGGCGGCGATCATCTACACGACCACCGGCAACCTGACCAACATCAAGGCAAACGCCAAGTTCGATTTCGGCGTGGGCATGATCCCCGGCAACAAGCGCAAAGGCTCGCCGACCGGCGGCGGCAACTTCTACATCTTCAAGAAGTCCACGCCGGCCCAGCAGGAAGCCGCCTTCAAGTTCGCCAAGTGGGTGACACAGCCCGAGCGCGCCGCGCAGTGGAGCATGGAGACCGGCTACGTCGCCGTCTCGCAGGCCGCCTACGACACGCCGACGCTCAAGAAGTACGGCCAGGACTTCCCGGCCGCGCTCGTGGCGCGTGACCAGCTGCCGGTGTCGGTCGCCGAGTTCTCCACGCACGACAACCAGCGCGTGACCAAGGCGCTGAACGACGGCCTGCAGGCCGCGTTGACCGGCACCAAGACGCCAGCCCAGGCGATGCAGGACGCGCAGAAGGAAGCGGACCGCACCCTGAGAAGCTACAAGTAAGCACAGTCGGTTCGAGCATGCGCCGTAGTCCGTCAGCCCATCGACCCAGCCACCCTGCCGGCCAGGCATGGCTGCTGCTCCTGCCCGCCATGCTCGTCCTGTTGGTCTTCACGCACTGGCCGGTCATCGGCACGCTGTGGCACAGCTTTCAATCCACGCCGAAGGGCGGGCGGCCCGCGGTGTGGGTGGGCATGGAGAACTACCAGGTCATGCTGGACGACCCGGTCTTCTGGAAGGCGCTGACGAACAACCTGTGGTTCGCCGGCGCCACCATTCCGCTGTCGATCGGCCTCGCGCTCGCGATGGCGCTGTGGGTCAACGAGCGCATCGCCGGGCGCACCTTCCTGCGCATGGCGTACTTCACGCCGACCGTGCTGCCGATGATCGCGGTGGCGAACATCTGGCTCTTCTTCTACACGCCACAGTACGGCCTGCTGGAGCAGGTGAGCAGCGCGCTGGGCTTCGGCTCGCACAACTGGCTGGGCAGCCCGAGCACCGCGCTCGGCGCCGTCACGCTGGTGGCGGTGTGGAAGGAAGCCGGCTTCTTCATGATCTTCTACCTGGCCGCGCTGCAGTCGCTCAACCCGAGCCTGCGCGAAGCGGCCGCCATCGAGGGCGCGTCGCGCTGGTACTTCTTCCGCCGCGTGCAATGGCCGCTGTTGATGCCGACCACGCTCTTCGTGCTGATCAACTGCGTGATCAACGCCTTCCGCATGGTCGACCACCTGTTCGTGCTGACGCGCGGCGGGCCCGACAACGCGTCGACCCTGCTGCTCTATCACCTGTACGAGGTCGGCTTCAGCTTCTGGGACACCGGCTACGCGTCGGCGCTCACCATGGTCATCATCGTCGTGCTGGTCGGTGCGACGCTGCTGCAGTTCTTCGTGCTCGATCGCCGGGTGCACTACCGATGACGCGCGCCCCGTCGCAACGCCTGGCCTACAACGCGCCGACCTGGCTCGACACGGTGGCCGCGTGGCTGCTCGCGCTGCTGTGGGTGCTGCCGCTGATCTACACCGTGTGGACCGCCTTCCACGCGCCCGAATACGCGGCGCGCTTCACCTGGAACGCGCCCCTCACGCTGAAAAACTTCGCCCGTGCGTGGGAAGCCGCGCCGTTCGCGCGCTACTTCCTCAACACCACGCTGCTGGTCGTGATGATCCTGGCCGCGCAACTGGTGCTCAGCACGCTGGCCGCCTACGCCTTCGCGCGCTACGAGTTCCGCGGTCGCGACATCGCCTTCTCGCTGGTGCTGGTACAGCTCACGGTGATGCCCGACCTGCTGCTGGTCGAGAACTACCGCACCATGGCCAGCCTCGGTCTCATCGACAGCCTCTTCGCTATCGGCCTGCCCTACTTCGCGTCGGCGCTCGCCATCTTCCTGTTGCGCCAGACCTTCCTCGGCATCCCGAAGGAGCTCGACGAGGCTGCGCGCATGGAAGGCGCGAGCGCCCTGCAGACGCTGTGGCGTGTGTACGTGCCGCTGGCCAAGCCGATCTATGTCGCGTTCGGCTTGGTGTCGGTGAGCTACCACTGGAACAACTTCCTGTGGCCGCTGATCGTGACCAACAGCGTGCACGCGCGGCCGCTCACCGTCGGGCTGCAGGTGTTCTCGTCGGTCGACCAGGGCATCGACTGGTCGATCATCACCGCCGCCACGCTGATGACCTCGGCCCCGTTGCTGATCGCCTTCCTGCTGTTCCAGCGGCAGTTCGTCCAAAGTTTCATGCGCGCGGGGATCAAGTGAAACGGGTCACCCACAGATAGCAGGCGACCCTGCCCGCGGACCTTACTTCGTCCGCTGCGCCGCCACCGTCTCGGGCGTCACCCGCCCCGCCTTGTTGCCGAACTGCGCCATCACGTAGTTGGCCAGCGCAGCGACTTCTGTGTCGGTGTAGGCCTTGCCGAAGGCCGGCATGTACACGTGGTTCTCCCCCACATGCATGTTCACGCCCTGCAGGATCATCTGCGTGACGTTCGCACCGTCGGGGTCGTTCACGCCCCGCGTACCGAGCAGCGCGGCGTACGGCGTCTGCTGCCCCTGGCCGTTCCATTGGTGGCAGCTGGCGCACGCCGCCGCGAACAGCTTCAGGCCCATCTCGTGCCCTTCGGCCGTGTTGCTGGCCGGTGCCGCGGCGCTGGCCGTCACGGCCCACGGTGCCTTCGGGTCGATGTCGATGGGCGACTTGCCCTCGCGGGCCGGCACGCTGCGCAGGTAGGTCACCAGCGCCGCCACGTCTTCCGCCTTCAGGTGCTGCAGGCTGTGCTCGACGGCTTCGCCCATCGGTCCGCCGGCCGACCCGCGTCCATCGGCATGGCCGGTCGACAGGTAGCTGGCGAGTTGGGCATCGCTCCACGCGCCGACGCCGGCCTTCGGGTCCGAGGTGATGTTGTAGGCCCGCCAACCCTGAAGCTCTGCGCCGGCCAGGTCGTTGCCCTTGTCCATCGCGAAGGCCAGGTTGCGCGGCGTGTGGCATTCGGCGCAATGCCCCAGCGCGGTCGCCAGGTAGGCGCCCTTGTTCCACTCGGCCGGCTTGGCCGCGTCGGCCACGAAGCGCTCGCTCTTGAAGAAGGCCGCATTCCAGAAGCCCATGGCCCAGCGCTGGTTGAACGGAAAGCTCAGGTCGGCGGGCTGGTTCGGCTGGCTCACCGTCGGCAGGCTGAAGATGTACGCCTTGATCGCCAACACGTCGCTGCGGCTCAGCTGCGTGTACGAGGTGTACGGGAACGCCGGGTACAGCCGCTGGCCGTCGCTGCGCACGCCGTCGTGCACCGCGCGCACGAACTGGTCGTCGGTCCATCGGCCGATGCCGGTGTCCGGGTCTGCCGTGATGTTGGACGAATAGATCGTGCCAAAGGGCAGCTTGAAGGGCACGCCACCCGCGAACGGCTGTCCCTTGCCACCCGCCACCGTGTGGCAGGCGATGCAGTCCGCCGCCTTCGTGAGGTACTCGCCGCGCACCAGCAGCGAGGCATCGGCCGGCGTGCCGGCCAGCACCGGGGCCTGGCCCGCCGACGTGTCGGCGCGATTGAGGAAGACATAGAGCGCAGCGCCTGCGATCAGCAGCGCGGCGATCACCATCGAGAACCGCTTCATGCTGCGCTCCCTTCAGCGCGCATGTCGCTCGCGCGGGCATCGGCGACCCTCTTCTTGAGTGCCGCCTTGTCCTGCACCAGCAGCGCGCGGTTCACCGGCAGCTCCCGCAGACGAACGCCCGTGGCGGCGAAGATCGCGTTGGCCAGCGCCGGTGCGGCGATGGCCGTGCCGACCTCGCCGAGCCCACCGGGCGCTTCGCCGCTCTTGACGGTATGAACCTCGACGGGCGGCGTCTCGTTGATCCGCAGGGTGCGGTAGTCATGGAAGTTGCTCTGCTGGATCGCGCCGTTCTCGATCGTGATCTCGTTGAAGAGCGCCGCACTCAGCCCGAAGAGCAGGCCGCCCTGCACCTGCGCTTCGACCGAGCCCAGGTTGATCGCGATGCCGCAGTCGAGTGCGACCACGGCGCGCCGCAGCCGCACCTCGCCCTGCGGCGTGACCTCGACTTCGATCATCGCGCAGACCCGGCTGCCGAACGGATCGCCCAGCGCCACGCCCCGACCGACGCGCGCGGGCAGCGTGCCCTGGCCCCAGCCCATCTTGCTGGCCGCCAACTCGAGCACCGCCAGCGTGCGTGGGTTCTTCTGCAGCATGGCACGGCGGTAGGCCACAGGGTCCTGCTTGGCGCGCTGCGCCAGTTCGTCGATGAAGCTCTCGAGCACAAAGAGGTTGTGCGTCGGCCCCACGCCGCGCCACCAGCCCACATTCAGGCCCGGCGGCATGTCGTGGCGCACCCATTCGACCTTCAGGTTCGGAAAGTCGTAGGCCGGTTCGGCGACGCATTCGATCAGGTCACTGTCCATGCCGTCCTTGCCCATGAACGCCGGCGCCCAGCGGCCGAGCACGGTGCCGCCGCTGATGCGGTCACCGAACCAAAGCAGCTTGCCGTTCGCATCCACCACCGCCGAGATGTTGTCGTGGTACATCGGGCGCACGACATCGTGGCGGATGTCTTCCTCGCGGGTCCAGACGATCTTGAGCGGATACGGTACCTGCTTGGCGAAGGCCACCGCCTGCTCCACCGAATCGGTTTCCAACCGACGGCCGAAGCCACCGCCCAGGTACTGGTTGTGCACCACAACCTTCGCGTCGGGCAGGCCGGTGATCTTGGCCGCGACGCTCACGCAGCGCGCGGGCACCTGCGTGCCGACCCAGATCTCGCATTGATCGGGTTTGACATGCACCGTCGTGTTCAGCGGCTCCATCGTGGCATGCGCCAGCATGGGCAACTGGTAGGTGGCTTCGACCAGCGTGCCCTCGGGCCGCTTGCCGACTTCGCGGCCAAGGATGGCCTTGCCCTTGGCCAGGCTGTCGGCCAGCGCGTCGCGCAGCTTCTTCGTGTTGAGACCGGCGTTCGCGCCCGGCGTCCACTGGATCTTCAGCGCATCGAGCCCCTGCTTGGCGGCCCAGAAGTGCTCGCCGACCACGGCCACCGCGTTCGCGATGCGCAGGACGTCGATCACCCCCGGCACCGCGCGCGCCGCCTTGTCGTCGACCGACGCCAGCACGCCGCCGAGCGTCGGGCAGGCCTGGACCGTGGCGACCTTCATACCGGGCAGGCGGATGTCGATGCCGAACTGCGACGTGCCATTGACCTTGTCGGGCGAATCGACCCGACGCAAGGGCTTGCCGATGACGGTGAAATCCTTGGTGTCCTTGAGTTGCACTTTTGCCGGCATCGGCAGCTTGGCCGCGCTCGCGGCCAGCGGCCCATAGCCCAGTTGCCGCCCCGAGGGTGCATGGCTCACGACACCGCGGGCCACCGTGCAGGTGGCAGGGTCCACCTTCCATTGCGCGGCAGCCGCTTCGACCAGCAAGGTCCGGGCGACGGCACCCGCTTCACGCAACACACCGTACGTTCCGCGCGTGCTGGTCGAGCCACCGGTGATCTGGCCGCCGAGCAAGGGCATGCCATAGAGCGCTTCGTTGGGCGGCGAATGCTCGACGCGCACCTGGTCGAGTTCCACGCCCAGCTCTTCGGCGATCAGCATCGCCGAGCCGGTGTAGATGCCCTGCCCCATCTCGACCATGGGCATGACCAGGCGCACGCCGCCATCGGCGTCCACGCGAATGAAGGCGTTGGGCGCAAACGGCGGGTTGCCGTCGGCCAAGGCGGCGGCGGCATCGCCGGGCTGCTGCCGGGCGTTGATCGCCGCCGCGGCCTTGCCGGCGCCCCCGAGCCAGGTGAAGGCGATGGCCAGGCCCCCGGCCTGAAGGAGAGTCCGTCGATCGAAGGTGGTGGGTGCTTTCACGATGCGCTCCTGGCCGTCGGCATGGAGACGATCGACTGCAGTACCTCGGGCTTGCCCGTGGCCGCCTGCTTGATGGCAGCGCGGATGCGCACATAGGTCGCGCAACGGCAGACGTTGCCCGACATGGCGAGGTCGATGTCGGCATCGCTCGGGTTCGGCACGCGCTTGAGCAGTGCCGCCGCCGACATGATCTGGCCCGACTGGCAGTAACCGCACTGCACCACGTCGACGTCGAGCCAGGCCTTCTGCACCTGCTTGCCGCTGGCCGTCTCGGCCACGCCCTCGATGGTGGTGACCGGCTTGGCACCGACCGCACCCACCGGCAGCACACACGAGCGGACCGGCTGCCCATCGAGGTGCACCGTGCAGGCGCCGCACTGCGCGATGCCGCAGCCGAACTTGGTGCCGGTCAGGCCGACGACGTCGCGCAAGACCCAGAGCAGCGGCATGTCATTGGGGACGTTCACGGCATAGGGCTTGCCGTTGATGTTGAGATCGATCATGGGTTCCTGTTGTTATCTTTTGTTGTCTTTTCGCTTGCTCGCATGCCGAGCAGCGCCACCTGACCGGAAGATTTCACCACGATCTCTTGGGTCTTGCAGCGGCTTCCATCGGCAGGCTCTGCACTGTCTCGATAGAGGTACTCGGCGATCTGCCACGCCGGCGATGACAGGCACGTAAACTGAAAATGCCATGGCGCGAGAAACAAAAGATCCGTCGCGCTTCCAAGGCACTGTCAAGAACTACAAGTGAGCGTTTTCAATGAACCTCGTCACCTGGAACACCCAGTGGTGCCGCGGCCTCGACGGCACCGTGAGCGTGCAGCGCATCGTCGACGGCGCGCGTGCCATGGCCGACTTCGACGTGCTGTGCCTGCAGGAGATCGCGCAGGGCTATGCCGACATGCCCGGCGGCCCCGGCGACCAGCCCGCCGAGCTTCAGGCGCTTCTGCCCGGCTACCAGCTGTTCTTCGGCGCCGCGGTCGACGAGTTCGACGCCAACGGTCGCCGCATGCGCTTCGGCAACCTGATCGCTACGCGGCTGCCGGTGATGCAGGTGCAGCACCACGCGCTGCCCTGGCCAGCCGATGGCGGCGTGCGCAGCATGCCGCGCATGTGCACGGTGGCCACGGTGCAGAGCCCGGCGCTCGGCGCGGTGCGGGTGATGACCACGCACCTCGAGTACTACGCCAAGACCCAGCGCATGGCGCAAGCCCGTGCGTTGCGCGAACTGCACATCGAGGCCTGCGGCCATGCCGTCGCACCGCCGCTCGACGACGACAGCCGCTCGCCCTTCCAGACCAAGGTGCACACGCCGAACGCGATCCTGTGCGGCGACTTCAACCTCGGGCCGACCGAGCCCGAGTACGGCGCGATCCAGCAACCCTTCGTCACCGACGGCGCGCATCGACTGGTCGACGCCTGGCGCGCCAGCCACGGCAACGCACTGCACGCGCCCACCTTCCGCCTGTTCGACCGCACCTACGGCCCGGAGCCGGTGGCCTGCGACTTCGTCTTCGTGAGCGAAGGGCTGGCGCCGCAGGTGCGCCGCGTCGAGGTCGACCTGCAGACGCAGGCGTCGGACCACCAGCCGGTGCTGGTGGAATTCGACGACCGCTGAAGACACAGCGTCCGGCGGCGGGCTACTCCGCCTGCACGCCCGAGGCCTTGATGACCTTGCCCCATTTCGCGGTCTCGGCGGTCAGCAGTGTGCGCAGCGATTCCGGCGTGACCTTGTCCATCGGCACGATCTCCGAGCTGAGTTCGGCGATGCGCGCCTTCACGGCGTCGTCCTGCAGCGCGGCGCGCAGCGCGACGTTGAGCTTCGCGGTGACATCGGGGGGCGTGCCCTTGGGCGCATAGACGCCGTGCCACACCTTCACATCGAAACCCTTCAAGCCCTGCTCATCGAGCGTCGGGATGTTCGGCATCGACGCCAGCCGCTTCGGCGTCGTCACGCCGAACACCTTGACCCGCGTGCCGTCCTTGATGACCGGCGCCGTCTGCGTGGTCTGGTCGCACAGCAGGTCGACCTGCCCGCCCATCAGGTCGTTGAGCGCCGGGCCGGCGCCCTTGTACGGCACGGTCGTGAGGTCGACGCCGATCTGGTTCGCGAACAGCAGCCCGCACAGCTGCGACACCGCGCCGATGCCGGCATTGGCCAGCGACACCTTGTCCTTGTTGGCCTTCACGTACGTCAGCAGTTCCTGGAAGTTGTTCGCCGGGAAATCCTTGCGCGACAGCAGCGTCATCGGCACGTCGAGCACCTGGCCGATGTATTCGAAGTCCTTCAACGGGTCGAAGGACAGCTTCTTGTAGAGGGCCGGCGCGGTCGCCATGCCCATGTGGTGGATCAGGATGGTGTAGCCGTTGGGCGCCGCGCGCGCCACCCGTGCCGGTGCGATGGTGCCGCCCGCGCCGACGGTGTTCTCCACGATCACCGTCTGGCCGAGCGACTTGCCCATGGGGATGGCGAGCATGCGCGCCACCACATCGGTCGGCCCGCCAGCCGAGTACGGCACGACGAGCGTCACCGGCTTGTCGGGAAAGGCGGCCTGCGCCAGGACGGGTGCGTGCAGCGGCAGCAGGGCCGCGCCGAATGCGATGCCCAGCCATGTCTTGATCTTCGATGTCATGTTGTCTCCGGATGGTTCTGATGAGGGAAAGGAAAGCGCAGGTGATCGATGCGTTGTTGTTCAGTCGGTGCGAACCTCCTGCGCCAGCAGGCGTTCCGCGAGCTTGACAACCGGCCCGTCGACCATGCGGCCGTCGACGTTGACGACACCGCCGCCCGCCGCGCGCACCGCATCGCGCACGCGGCGCGCCCAGGCCAGTTCGTCGGCGCTGGGCGTGAAGGCCGCGGCCACGCTGGCGACCTGATCCGGGTGGATGCACAGCTTGGCGCCGAAGCCCCCGCGGCGCGCGCGCGAGGCCTCGGCCGTTAGCCGTGTCGCATCGCGCCAGTCGGCGGTGACCCCATCGACCGGCGGTGCCAGCCCGGCCCGGCGCGACGCCAGCACCAGTGCGAGCCGCACCGGCACGAGTTCGGCCTCGTCCGGCCCGCAGGCCATGCCGGCGTCGGCCTGGAAATCGAGATGGCCGAACACCAGGCGCAGCACCTGCGGCGACGCGGCCAGGGCATCGACGGCATCCAGCCCCGCCACCGATTCGATCAGCGGCAGCAGCGCGGCAGTTGGCCCGATCGCCTGCGCCAGCGCCGCGAGGTCGGTGGCGCGCTCCGCCTTGGGCAACACGACGCCGGCGAGCAGGCCCTGCGCAGCGAGCCGTGCGACCAGCGCGCGATCCTCCGCATGCCACGGCGTGTCGGCGGCATTCACGCGCACCAGCAGGCGGCCGTGCGCGTCGCCCGGCAACGTGGCGAAGCCCTCGGCGATCTGCGTGCGAGCCGTGTCTTTGCGCTCTGGCGCCACCGCGTCTTCGAGGTCGATGATCACCGCGCCCGCGCAGCTCGCCAGTGCGCGCGTGTAGCGCTCCGGCCGGTCCCCCGGCACGAACAGGAAGGTGCGGGCCAGGGTCAGCGGCGAGGTCGCGTCACTCATGCTTTCGTACCCAGCAACGGCCCGACCTTCGCCACCTCGGCCACGCGCCACAGCACCCCGATGGCGTCGCGCATCTCGGCCTCGCCCGCGCCGCCGCTGAAGGCCGCGAGGCGCAGCGCCTTGGCCGTGATCTCGTCGCGGCTGAGCGTGTTGCCCGGGTCGCCCTTCGGCTCGTCCACGCGACCTTCGAGCACGCGGCCGTCGCGCGTGCGCACCGTCACCTTGCCGATCCAGCGGCGCGGGTAGGCGGCATCGACTTCGGTGTCGAGCGCCATGCGCACCCGATCGCGGAAGGCACGGGTCGCGTCTTCGCGGAAGTGCGCGTCGAACTCGGCCAGCCCCGCCTGCCCGAAGCGCGCGACCAGCGCCAGCACCGTGCCCATCGAGAACTTCGACTGGTGCACCGTCGCCGGGTCGACCACCGGTCCCAGCACGTCGATCGCGCCCTGGTGCACATGCGTCTGCACGTCTTCGATGTCGTCGGCGCGCAGGTCGTGCGCCTGCATCACCGCCAGCAAGGCATCGGCGGCCGGGTGCGTGTGGCGGCACGAGGCGTGGTACTTGAAGGAGGTTTCGGCCAGCGCCCAGCGCGTGCCCAGCCCGTCGACCAAGCGCGACGCATCGGCATCGCTCGACATGCCCGCCGCCATGCCTTGCGGCCCTTCGAGGATCTGCTGCGCCCCGGTGAAGCCGTCGCGCGCCAGGCTCGCGGCCATCAGGCCGGCGGCGGCCGCATGCGCGGTGTGCAGCTGCTTCGAGTCGGCGGCGGTGCGCAGAAACTCCCACAGGCCAGCGGCCTGCGTGCCGGCCGAACCGAAGGCGTGCTGCATGCGCGCCGCGTCGAGCCCCAGCAGATGGCCGGCGGTGGCGGCCGCGGCCAGCGTGCCGGCGGTGCCCGTGGTGTGGAAGACCTTGTAGTGCGAGCGCCCGAGGAACTCGCCGACCCGGATGCCGACCTCGTAGCCCGCCACCGCGGCGGTCAGCAGCTGCCGGCCGCTCGCGCCCAGCGCCTGCGCCCAGGCGAGCGCGACCGGGAACACCACCGTGGCCGGGTGAAAGACAGAGCCGTTGTGGACGTCGTCCTGCTCGGCCACGTGCGAAGCGGCGGCGTTCACCATCGCCGCGAAATACGGGCTGCTGGTGCCGCGGCCGATGAGCAGCTCGCTCGCACCCT